>NZ_JAIVPF010000020.1:0-87987 GCF_053528595.1 Leucobacter sp.
AACAAGACTCCGAAGCAGGGCCAGCGCCTGCTCTTCAGCGCGACCCTCGACAACGGGGTCGACAACGTCGTGAAGAAGTACCTGCACGACCCGATCCTGCACTCGGTCGACAGCGCCGAGAGCCACGTGCCGCAGCTCACCCACCACGTCTTCGAGGTGTCGGGCAAGGATCAGAAGGACGCGCTCATCGAGGCGCTCGCGAGCGGCACCGCCCGCCGCATCTTCTTCACCCGCATGAAGCACCAGGCCAAGAAGCTGGCCAAGCAGCTCACGGCGCGCGGCATCCCCGCCGTGGAGCTGCAGGGCAACCTGTCGCAGAACGCCCGCGACCGCAACCTCGCCGAGTTCGTGAGCGGCGAGGCCAAGGTGCTCGTCGCCACCGACGTCGCTGCGCGCGGTGTGCACGTGGACGGCGTCGATCTGGTCGTGCACATCGATCCGCCGGTCGAGCACAAGGCCTACCTGCACCGCTCCGGCCGCACCGCGCGCGCCGGCAACGAGGGCGACGTGGTCACCCTCGTGCTGCCCGAGCAGCGCGGCGAGATGAAGCAGATCATGCGCGCGGCGAAGATCCGCGTGACCCCGCGCCACGTCGACCCGAACGCCGCGAACGTCGACCCCGAGGTGCTCGCGCTCATCGGCGAGGTGGCGCCGCGCGTCGACCCGCGCGAGATCGAGCGCCGGCGCACCGAGGCCCAGGCCGCGCAGCAGCGCGCGGCCGGCCACAACCCGCCCGGGGCGGGCCAGTCGACCGGCGCGAACGCGAAGCGGAAGCGCTCGCGCGGCGGCCGCGGGCGCGGCGCCGGATCCGGTGCGGGCCAGCAGGGCTCGCAGCAGGCCGGCCAGCAGGGACGCCAGGATCGCGGCGCCCAGGGCGGCGCACGGCGCTCCGACCGCGCCCAGGGCGGCGCGCAGCAGCACCGTTCGCAGGGCGAACGCCAGGCGACGCGCTCCGGCGGCGAGCAGCAGGGCGGACGCCGCCGCTCGGGTCGCCGGGCGCAGAGCACGGGCGGCACCGTGTACTCGACGAGCACGCCGGGCGCGTAGCGACCAGCGCCTGAAGGGCGCACGAGCGACGCGAGCGGGGTCCGGACTATCGCAGTCCGGGCCCCGCTCGTGTCATGTCGAACGGCGAAGAGCCGGTGCTGCAGAGGCGTCGCGCTCGTGCCCGACCCGGAACCCGGCGGGCGCAGGACCCGGGCGCACCCCGCACAGGATGAGACAGAATACGTCAATCACCCCATGCACCCTCCCGCGCGCTCTCGGAAACTGGGAAGGGCACCCGAATCGCTCGGGGACGCACCAGTGATCGGCGCCGCGGCGCAGAGGAAAAAGGAGAACGCCATGACGACGTGGCCTGACGGACGCCGGTACGCGGCGACGCTCAGCTTCGACTTCGATGCAGAGGAGCTCTGGATCGGCGAGAACCCCGACAACGCGAGCCGGCCGGGGGTGCTGTCGCAGGGGGCCTACGGGCCGAAGGTCGGTGTGCCGCTGATCCTCGGCCTGCTGCGCAAGCACGGGGTCACGGCCACCTTCTACGTGCCGGGCAAGGATGCGCTGCGGCACCCCGACGCGGTGCGCGCGATCCTCGCCGACGGCCACGAGGTCGCCCATCACGGGCACAGCCACACGAATCCGACGCAGCTCACCGAGGCCGAGGAGCGCGCCGAGCTGTACGACGGCCTGGAGGCGCTGAGGGGCCTCGGGGCCGAGGTGACCGGGTACCGCTCACCCTCGTGGGAGTTCACGCCGCACACGCTCGACCTGCTGCAGGAGGCCGGGCTGAGCTACAGCTCGAACCTCCTCGACCACATCCTCCCCTACCGCCACGAGACGCACGATCTCGTCGAGGTCCCGATCTCCTGGATCCTCGACGACGCACCGCACTTCTGGTTCGCGAACGACACGTGGGAGAAGACCATCCGGTCGCCCCGCGAGGTGCTCGACGTCTGGCTGCCCGAGATCGACGGCATCGCCTCCCTCGGCGGGCACGTGATGCTCACATTCCACCCGTTCCTCACCGGACGCCCCTCGCGCCTCGCCTTCCTCGACGCGATCCTGGGGCGCCTGGTCGAGACGGGCGCCTGGATCGCGCCGACCCGCGAGATCGCCGACCACACGCGCGAGCACGGACCGTTCTCGCTGACCGCGCCCGAGGAGGCCTGATGGACACCCGCTACCCCCGGTTCCGCGTGAGCGGCGACGCGGCCGCCCGGTCGCGCCAGTACGGCTCGCTCGCCCGCGCCCAGATCATGCGCACCCGCGAGGGCTACGAGCGGGCGTTCGCCGCCAAGGGCGTCGCCTGGTCCGAGGCGGTGGAGTTCGCGCTCGGGTTCGCGCCCGCCATCGAGGAGCACTTCCCCGAGCTCCTCGTCGAGTTGCGGGGCATCGCCGACGGCGCGGGCCTGTCCTTCGCCGACGTGCTCGCGATGAACTGCCGCACGGAGGTGCTGTGGCGGGCGGCGGTGCGGCAGGCGGAGGGCGTCGCGCCCTGGCTGCGCGGGGAGTGCTCGAGCTTCGCGCTCGAACCCGACCGCACCGCCGAGGGCCGCGCGCTCGTGGGGCAGAACTGGGACTGGCTCGACGTGCTCGCGGACGGGGTCGTCGTGCTCGAGGTCGAGCGCGAGGACGGCCCCAACTACGTGACCGTCGTGGAGGCCGGGCTGCTGGCGAAGACCACGATGAACCAGGCCGGCATGGCGATCGGCATCAACACGATCGTGTGCTCGCTCGACGGAGGCGCGCGGGGCGTGCCCTTCCACGTGCTCGTGCGCGCGGTCGCCGACGCGGCCCACGTCGCGGATGTCGTGGAGATCCTCTCGACCGCACCCCGGGCCTCGTCCGGCAACTACATCGTGGCGAGCGCGGACGGCGCGATCCTGAACGTCGAGACCGCACCCGGCGACGCCCGCACGGTGCACCCGCTGATCTCGGCGGACGGCGCGGTGATCCACACCAACCACTTCGTCCGCACGCCCGTCGGCGGATACGACCTGGCCCCGGCGCAGATGGCCGACAGCTTCGTCCGCTACGGCCGCATGGAGCGTCTCATCGCGCAGCGGGAGACTCCCGCCTCCGTCCCGGATCTGCAGGCCGCACTCGGCGATCACGCCGACGCGCCCTCCGCGATCTGCTGCCACCCCGACGCGCGCTCGGACGCCGCCGCGCAGTGGGCCACGCTCGTCTCGGCGATCATGGACCCGCGCACGCGCACCCTCCACCTGGCCGAGGGCACCCCGTGCAGTACCGCGTGGCTCGCGCACGACTACGCGGGCCTCCTCGCCGCGGCGTAGCGGCAGCACCTCGCAACGGCAGCCCGGCGGGCGAGGCGCAACGGCGGGCGAGGCCCGCATCCCGGGGTCGGCGCGCTCTCCCTCAGTCGCCCGCGCGAGGCACCGCACGCGTGCCGAGCTCTCCGTCGACCTCGTCGGCGAACTCGGTGCGCCTCGCGGTCTCGGGCGACTCCTGCTGCCAGACCTCTTCGAGCTCCGCCTCGAGGTGCGCGTCGTGCTCCGGCGCCGCGCCGTCCGACCGGCGTCCGTTCTGCTCCTGGTGCGTCATGCCTCCACGGTACCCCCGACCGGAGACAGGGCCAAGAGCCCGTCCCCCGGTCGCGACGCGACCCTCGCCGGGCCCGTACGCCGTCGGAACCCGCGCACACCGAGCGATCGCTCGAATATGCATGATTCAACGCGCCAGACCGCTGAATCCGAAGCCCGACGCTGACTTCGGTGACGGTTTCGGCCATATACTGCTCTGATGGGCATCTATCGTGATCTGGGACGGAATCCGGGCGTCTTCCGCATACTCGTTTCGCAGCTCATGGCCCGCTTCCCCTTCGGGATGCTCTCGATCATCCTGCTGCTGCACATCCAGCTCGCCTACGGCGACTTCACCTCGGCCGGCATCGTGCTCGCGACGCAGAGCATCGGCCAGGCCGTCTCGGGGCCGCTGAGCAGCCGTCTGATGGGCCGGTGGGGCATGCGCCGCGTGCTCACCATCACCTCGCTGCTGTGCTCCGGGCTGCTGGTGACCGTCGCGCTCGTGCACCTCCCGCTCCCCATCGTCTCCGGGATCGCCTTCCTCGTCGGCCTCTCGACGCCCCCGGTCACCCCCGCGGTGCGCACGCTCTACCCGAAGCTGGTGCCCGGCAGCCAGCTCTCGGCGCTGTTCTCGCTCGACGCCTCGGCGCAGGAGATCATCTGGGTGCTCGGCCCCGTCGTCGCCGTGTTCATCTCCTCCCAGTTCGGCACGGCGGCCGGCCTGTGCGTCGCGGCCGCGTTCCTGCTGGGAGGCGGCGCCTGGTTCATCATGAGCCGGGCCGTCGGGGAGGTGCGGCTGCTGCCGTCGAAGCGCGGGCTCGGCGCGGTGCTGCGCTATCCCACCGTGATCATCTCGACCGTCGTCGGGTTCTTCTTCGTAGCCTCCTTCGCCGCGATCGAGGCCGGCATCGTGGCCGCCTTCGCCGGCCACGGCGACTCGGGCGGCGGGCACGGCAGCATCGAGTCGGGCATCGTGCTGGCGATCTTCGCCGGCGGCTCGCTCGTCGGCGGCCTGCTCATCGGCCACCGCGCGATGCGGCCCTGGTCGCCGCTGCTGCGGATCGGGGTCGTCCTCGCCGGCACCGCGGCCTGCCTGGTGAGCCTGAACATGTGGTGGCTCAGCGCGGTGCTCTTCCTCGGCGGGCTCGGCACGGCACCGGTGTTCGCCGCGATCTCGAACATCGTGAGCGCGACCGTCAAGTTCTCCGAGACCGCAGAGGCGTACGGCTGGATCGGCACGGGCCAGCTGGTGGGGGTCGCCACGGGATCGGCGCTCGGCGGCGTCGCGATCGACGCCGGGGGCGCACACGGCGCGATCCTCGTCTCCACCGGGCTGCTCGTCATCGCGGCGGTGTGCGCGGCGGCGACGATGCGCTGGATCCCGGATCTCAAGGGGCGCACCGTCGAGCCGCCTCCCGAGACCGGCACCCTCTCGCTGCCGCTCCCGTAACGATCCGGCGACGTGCGGCGGAACCGCCGGATTCTAACGCCCGCCTAACCGGGGGCGACGTATGGTGTGACCATGAAGCGTCGATCATCCCTCACCGCGCTGCTCGCAGCAGCACTGCTCCTCGCGCCGCTCTCGGCGTGCTCCGCCCTGCCGGGATCCGGCGGGGGCGCCTCCAGCTCCGAGGACCTCGCCCTTCCCGAGGTCGCCCGCGACGCCGCGGGCGCGGACGGCGCGTTCGAGAGCGCCCCGCAGGCGGTCGAGGATCAGTCCTCGCGCTCCGTGATCCGCACGGGCGAGATCTCGATCGAGGTCGCGGATCCCGACACGGCCGCCGAGGAGGTCTCCGAGATCGCCCGGCGCGCGGGCGGCTCCGTCGAGTCCATGACCGTGCACCGCGCGAGCGGCGATGCGGCCGCGGGCGCCGACCTCACCCTGCGCGTGCCCGAGGATCGCCTCGACGAGACCTTCGAGGCGCTGACCGGGGTGGGCGACGTCGTCACGCAGAGCCGCTCGGCGGTCGACGTGACGGCCGAGCACGTCGACCTGCAGGCGCGGGTCGCAGCGCTCGAGGCGTCGGTCGAGCGGCTCACCAAGCTCATGGCCGGCGCGGACACCACCACCGAGCTCATCGAGGCCGAGGCGGCCCTGTCGCAGCGCCAGCAGGAGCTCGACGGGCTGCGCGCGCAGCTGAAGTCGCTGGAGGGCCAGGTCGACGAGGCCACCATCTGGGTGTCGCTCGGCACGAAGTCGGCGCTGCCCGGCGGCGGCCCCGCGAACTTCTGGGAGGGCCTGCTCGCGGGCCTCGACTCGCTCACCGCGGCCGGTGCTGGCGCGCTCGTCCTGCTCGGCATCCTGCTGCCGTGGCTCGCCCTCGCGGCGGTGCTCGCCGTCGCGATCCTGCTCATCGTTCGGGCCCTGCGAGCCCGGAGCCGCGCCCGCGCGGTGCGGGCCGTGCAGGAGCAGCGGGAGGCCCGGGCCGCTCAGGCCGAGCAGGCGGCGCGGACGGCGTCCGCCGGGGCGGTCGCGGACCCCGCGGCCCCGCTCCCCGCGGGCGAGGCCGCGCCTCAGTACCCGCCGACACCGCCGAGCAGCGCGCTGTAGGGCAGGGAGCGGCCGAGGATCCGCTCGGCGGCGCGGTGCCCGGAGCGCAGCGCCGCCGTCACGGTCGCGGGATCCTCGGTCCAGGTCGCCTCGCCGGCGAGGTGCAGCACCGCGGCGGCCGCCTCGTGCCCGGCGCCCCGACGGACATCCGAGCCCGACGCTCCCCCGATCGGGGTCGCGATGACGTCGTGGTCCTCAGGGCGCGATCCCACGGTCATGTAGGCGTAGGAGCCGCGCGCGTAGGGGTCGTCCTGCCAGTGCGTGATCCGTGCGTGTGCGGGATCCGGGATCGACTCGCCGTAGATGTCGCGCAGGGCGGTCATCACCGACGCCACGACGCGCTCCTCGGGCCAGTCCCGGATCTGCTTGGCGCACTCCCCGGCGGCGAAGGTGAGCAGCGTCGGCTCGCCGTGCAGGCCGGTGAGGTCGTACCAGGAGTGCCACCACTCCGCCGCATCCCCCTGGCGCCGGATCGCGTAGACGCCGGGCTCCCAGAAGCGCTCGGGGAACCGCAGGAAGATCTTCTCGAACGCGTTCATCCGGAGCGCGTCGACGGCTCCGGCGACGGACTCCGGCAGGGGCGGTTCGAACCGCACTGTCCCGGACCGCAGCACGCCGATGGGCAGCGTCACGACGGCGCGGTCGGCCGCGAACACCGCCGCGGCGCCCGCGTCGTGCTCAGCACCCGCGGGGCGGCGCACGGCGACCTCGACGCCCCCGTCGCTCCGGGTCACGCAGGTGACCTCGTGCTCGAGCCGCACGTCGAGTCCCTGGGCGAGATGCGTTGCGAGCCGGTCGTACCCCTCGGGGAACACCACCTCCTCGCCCTCGATCGCGTCGTCGTCGAGACCGTGCGCATCGAGCAGCACCGCGTCGGCGCCGTACTGCTCCTCGGAGCGGTGGTACAGGTACTCGGTGACCCGTTCGGCGCGCTCCGCGTCCCACCCCCGCTCGGTCGCCACGGCGCCCACCGCGGCGTCCGAGACGTCGGCGTAGGAGCTCCCGGGATCCGCCGCTGCGATCACCGTCGCCAGTCGCGCGTCGACCGTTGCGACATCGGCGATGAACTGCTCGGTCGCGGCGTCGCTCAGACGTCCGCCGTCGGGTCCGTAGTAGGCGATCGGCCGCCCGCCGGCCTGGTAACTGCCCACCGTGAACTCGGTCTCGGGCATGCCGAGGCCGGTGGTCACCTCGTGCACGGGGCTGTCCGAGATGCCGTGGATCCAGGACGCCCCGAGATCGGTGACACGGCCCCCCTCCCGCTCCGTGTGCAGACGCCCGCCGAGGCGGTCGCGCGCCTCGAGCACCACCACCCGCCGGCCCGCGCCGGCCAGCAGCCGCGCCGCGACGAGTCCCGAGACCCCCGCGCCCACCACGATCGTGTCGAATCGCTCCGTCATCGGCTCCTGCACCTTCTCCGCCGGGACTCACCGGCTCGCGACGCCGCACGTGCGACGCGCGCGCATCGGGAACAGGATACCCGGCCGCCCGGCCCGCGCCGAGGCCGCACCGGCCGGTGTGTCGACCTCGGCCGCAGAGAGCCGTCACCGCGCGCCGGCGGCGCGGGAGTCGAGCGCCTCGAGCAGGGAGCGCTCCTTCCGGATCATGCCGGGATTGCGGCGCAACCAGCGCCGCAGGATCCTCGTCACCATCGGCATCATGACGAAGGTCATCAGCGGGGCGAGCACCGTCACGACCATCGCCGAGCGCAGCGGGATCGCGATGCCGCCCCACCAGGGCAACAGCGAGACGGCCCAGGTCGACAGCACGTTCACGGGGTACATGCCGATCCAGATGGCCAGCGCCTGCTTCCAGCGCTGCGGGGCCGAGCGCACCACGATCGTGCGCGCATCGCCGGTGCGGGCGTTCACGCTGCGACGCAGCTGCGGGCCGTCGAACCAGCCCTCGATGCCGGTGCGACGCTGCACCCGCGCATCGAGGACGAGCGGGGAGCCCTCGTCGAGCCAGCGTCGTCGCTGCTCCGACTGCTCCCATCCGATGAGCGAGCGCTCATCGGAGAACCGGTAGATGACGTGCAGCACGCTCTCATCGCTGCTGTCGCGGATCACCCCGCCGCCGAGGCAGCCCTCGAACTCCCGGGCGAGGCGGAGCCCCTCCTCGACCCAGGTGACGGCGTCACCGGTGCGAGTCGGATGCGTCTGCCGCCTGACCTCGACGGTTACCGGGGTGCCCATGGCCACTATTCCAGCGCAGCGATGTGTCCCCCGCGTTACGCTCCGTCACCGGCGCGTGAAGTCTCCGTTACGTTTCGAGCGGAGTGTCGGGCCGAGACGCGCGCAGCGGATCCCGGTTCACTCGTCCGGCACCAGCACCGGGGTGTCGCGGTTCAGGCTCTCGCCGCGGAAGAACGCCCGCGAGCCCGGCCGCAGCCACCAGATCCCCATCAGCACGAAGCCGAGGAGGATCGCCCCGACGCCGATCACGAAGGCCCCGCCCACGCCCAGCAGCACCGTCTCGCTGTAGTCGGTGCTCCACATGTCGATCGCCGACTGCACGAACGCGTAGCCGAGCAGCAGACCGCCCAGCAGCGGCAGGATCCCGCGCATCCAGAGGTTCCGCGCGCTGTCGCGCAGCGTGCTCCGGAAGTACCAGACGCACGCGAACGAGGTGATGGCGTAGTAGAGGGCGACCGCGAGGCCCATCGAGGTGAGCGAGTCGGCGAGCATGTCCTCCGAGAGGATCGACATGCCGACGTAGTAGATGATCGCCGTGACGCCCATCAGCGTCGTCGAGAACCACGGGGTCTTGAACGTCGGGTGCAGCTCCGCGAACTTCGCGGGGAGCGCGCGGTAGACCGCCATCGAGAGCGTCCCCCGCGCGGTCGGGAGGATCGTGGTCTGAGTCGACGATGCGGCCGAGAGCATCACGCCGAGCAGCAGGAACCAGCCCCACGGCCCGAACAGCACCCCGCCCAGCACCGAGAACACGTCGTCGAGGTTCGTCTCGTTCGTGAGGCCGAAGCCGGTGTCGCCGAAGCCCGCGAACATCATCACTGCGATCGAGACGCCCACGTAGAGGATGATGAGGATCACGATGCTCGACAGCGCGGCGCGGCCGGGCGTCTTGCGCGGGTTCTTCGTCTCCTCGTTCAGCGCGAGGCAGGTGTCCCAGCCCCAGTAGATGAAGAGGGCCAGCAGCACGCCCTCCATGAAGCCCGACCACGAGCCGAGCTCGGCCGGGTTGAACCACTGCCAGTCGAAGGCGACCGAGCCGGGGTTGCTGCCGTCGAACGCGTGCACGAGCGCGAGCACCCCGAACAGCACCATGGCGGTGATCTGGACGGTCATGAGCACCATCTGCAGCCGCTCCCCCATCTGCACGCCGATCGTGCTGACGAAGGTCATGATGGCCATGAACACGACCGAGGTGGCGACCACGATCACCCGGTTGTCCGCGAACTCCTCGTTGCCGAGCAGCAGCCAGAAGTACTTGCCCGTGATCTCGCCCACGTTCGCGAGCACCATGATCGCGGAGACCGCGACGGCCCAGCCGCCGAGCCAGCCCACCACCGGCCCGAACGCCTTGGTGCCCCACACGAAGGTCGTGCCGCAGTCGGGCATCTCGCGATTGAGCTCCTGATAGGCGAACGCCGCGAAGATCATCGGGATGCAGGCGACGATGAACACGAGCGGCGCCTGCGCACCCACCGCGAGGATCACGTAGCCGAGCGTGGCGGCGAGGGAGTAGAGCGGGGCCGTCGAGGCGAGCCCGATGATGGTGGAGCCCACCACGCCGAGCGCTCCGGTGTTGAGTCCCTTGCCGACGTGGATGTGCCCGGTGTCGGTGGCGTTGCCCAGCGTGTGTTTCGTCATGGGGCTATTCTGCGGCATCGGAGCGGATTCCGAGACCCGAATCGCACCGAGCACCGGTCGGATCGTCGGCTCAGCGAGCGGCGACCCCCACAACACATTGCCCTGGATTATGGGTCATATTGCATTTTGTAACAATCGTGTTTTGCGGGAGGACTCCCCGAACCTACGCTCGGTGATCATGACCCCTCCCTCGCCGCCGCCGTCCGTCTCCGGCAGACGGCCTGCACGACTCATCCTCGCCGCCGCCGTGATCGGACTGCTCGCGCTCTCCTCCTCATGGGCGAGCGGGACTCCGGCCGAAGCGGCCGTGTCCGACCGATACAAGTACTTCGGCAGCTCGGCGTCCGGCACGAGCATTCGCACCACGGCATCGGCGTCGAACTTCGCGACCCGGCTCTACAACCTCACGGGACAGGCCGGCGCCACCAGCACGAGCGGCTACTCGGTCGATTTCACCGGCACGCCGCCTCAGAACAACAACGACTACACCGAAGCCCCCTGGGGCGATCTGCCTCGGAGCTCCACGATCGCGAACGAGGGCCGGGTGGAGTGGATCCTGAAGAACTCCTACCCCCGCGTCACGACGACCGCGCTGCGCGACACGCTCCGAGCCACCGCCGGCTACGAGTCCTTCCCCAGCGGGTACTTCCCAGAGAGCGACGCGATCGCGGCCACCCAGGCCGCGATCTGGCACCTGACCGATGATGTCTCGCTCGATCCGAACAACACGAGCCCGAACACCGCTCGCGTCAAGCTCCTCTACCGATACCTGCTCGAGTTCTCCGAAGGCCGGGAGCCCGCCTCGGCGCAGAGCCCGCGCCTCGAGATCCGCTCCGAAACCGGGCGCACCGAGTTCACGGTCGAGCCGCAGGGCGCCTTCGGCCCGTTCGTGCTCGATGCGAACACCGATGCGACGCCGTCCGTCAGCGGACCGGCGCGGCTCGTCGACGCGGCCGGCCAGACGCTCACCGGCGCCCAGAGCGCCGGCACGAGCTTCTGGGTGCAGCCCACCGCCTCGCCCGCCGCGGCGGGATCCGCGACCGTCTCCGCGCAGACCGCCTCGATCACCACCACCTCGGTGCACGCGCTCTTCGGCAAGCAGCAGGTCTCCCCCTTCGCCGCCCGCGAGACGCTCTCCACCCTCTCGAGCTCGTCGCAACGCGCCGACGACACGCTGCAGGTGAGCTGGGAGATCGACCAGAACTCGCCCGAGCACTACGACCCGGACGGCGAGGCCACCGAGCGCGGCTACGTCTACCACCCGCGCGCCGAGCTGAGCCCCACCCTTGAGCGGGTGGCCTTCACCGACGGCACCACGACCCGGACCGACCTCGTGGGTCTCACCTCGACGGGAACCCACCAGAGCACCGGCGTCTACTCGGCCGACTTCGCCGCCACCGCCGTCGACGCTTCGCAGGGCCCCAGCCTCCCGAGCGGTTCCCGCTATCGGGAGGAGGACTGGAGCGCGAACGGACACCTCGCGCAGAATCCGCACCAGGGCGCCGTCGCGCGCGTGCTCCGGAGTTCGTACCCCGAACTCACCGTGGCGCAGCTCACCACGGATCTGAAGGCCGCGAACCGGCTGCCCCAGAGCTCGGGGAACGTGAAGAACTGGGAGGCGATCGCGGGCACCCAGGCCGCCGTCTGGCACTTCACCGACGGCAAGCGCCTCGACACCACTCGCTACGCGAGCCCCCGCTCCGCCGCGTCGGAGCACACCGCCGATGGCTTCGACCCCGGTGCCGTACTCGACGGCGACCCCTCCACCGGCTGGCGCGCCGCCGCTCCGGGCGAGGCGATCCTCGAGTTCGTGTTCCCCGCGGACTTCGAGCCCCGCTCCTACACCGTGACCACCCTCGCGGGCGGCGAGCAGTCCGATACGCCGACCGCCTGGAGACTGCAGCGCAGCCTCGACGGCGTCAGCTTCTCGGACGTCTCCACGGGGTCGGTGAGCCACACCTTCGACGGAGGCGAGCCCGAGTCCCGCACCAGCGGCAACATCCCTCCGGGAGCGAGCTACGGAGCCTACTCCACGATCTACCGGATCGTGTTCTCGGGGGCGGCCGACCCCGAGCAGCCCGTGCAGATCGGCGACGTCGCCTTCACCGGCTTCGGCGTATTCGGAGCGCAGCCGAACTACGAGTACCGCGAGTACGCGAACGCGACGAACGTGGTGCAGACCTATCTGCACCTCGTCGAGCTGGGGGACACGCAGCCCGTCCCGACTCCCGAGCCCGTCGCGACGCTCGCGGGAGCCCTGGAGCACTACGAGCGCAACGACCTCGCATCGGCGATCGGGCCGTTCCGCTACGAGGGATCGCAGGCCGCGGAGATCACGCTGAGCGGTCTCGAGGACAGCACAGGAGCGGGCCTGCTCCGTGAGCAGCCGGATCCCTCACCGGAAGAGGAATCCTCTCCCGGGGCCTCGCCGGCGCCCCTGCACGCCGCGGCTCCGGCGGACGAGGACGGAGAACCCGTGAACAGCCTCGTGCTCGCTCCGGGAGAGACCTTCTACCTGCAGCCGGGTGACGGTGAGAGCGGCGAGGCCGTTCTGACCGCGAGCAGCACCTCGACCAACTGGATCACCGCCCGGGCACTCACCGGCACCACGTCGGCGGGCTCGCCCGGCCCGACCCTGGCCCAGCTCGGAGTGCAGTCCACCCGGGCGTCGTTCACCCTGAACGTCCCGTTCTCACTCGCGCAGGAGCCCGCCGCGCCCATCGAGAACGACGACGACGAGCCGATCGACGACTCGGACCCGGTCGAAGGGAACGGGCCGGAGCCGGACGAGGAGATCCGGGATCTCGAGACGGTCTCCGATCGCAGTCTCGACGCCGGTTCCGCAGCGACGAAGACCTCGACGACCGGGCTGCTCTCGGACACCGGAGCCTCCGCCGACGTCGGGCCGCGCCTCGCGATGGCGACGGCGGCACTGCTCGCGCTCGCGATCGCGGCATTCGCCACGGCGGGACTCGCGTTCGCACGTCGCGCCTCGCTCGCCCGCACAACGGAACGGAGTCGGCCATGACCCCGCTGCTCGCCCTCGGCCTGCTGATCGGGCTGCTGGCGCTGACCGCCGGCCTCGCGGTGCTGGCGCGGAACCGGCCCGGTCGTGCGCGCCGCATCGATCACGCCGCGCACGTGGCGCCCGAGGAGTTCGGCATCGACGGCTTCGGCACGGAGGGGACGGTGGTGCAGTTCAGCACCGCCTACTGCTCCCGCTGCCCGGGCACGCGCCGGGTGCTCTCCGAGCTCGTGGCCCGCTACTCGGGCGTCGACTTCGTGCACGTCGACGTCACCGATCAGCCGCATCTCGCTTCGAAGCACCGTCTGCTGCAGACGCCCACGGTGCTGATCCTCGACGGCGGCGGGGTACCCCGCTCGCGCTTCACCGGCACGATCGATCGTCGCACCATCACCCGAGAACTGGAACAGATCGCAGGAGACCCCCATCATGACTGACCTCGACCCCTCCACCGCCGAGACTCCCCGCCCCGCCGGCGCCATCGATGCGCGCGGGCCGCGAGTGAGCGCGGGCATCACCGCCCTGCTGCTGCTGGCCGGCATCGCGCTCGCGCTCGTCGGCAACTCGACGGGCGGATCGCTGGCGTCGCTGTCGCCGGGCGAACGCGCCGCGGATCCCGGCTTCCTGGCCCTCTCACTCGTCGCCCTCCTCTTCGCGTGGTCGCTCGTCTCCGCGAGGACCCAGCCGCTCTCCGCCCTGTTCCGAGCGGTGATCCAGCCCCGGCTGTCCCCTCCGACGGAGTGGGAGGATCCGCGCCCGCCGCGCTTCGCCCAGGGGGTCGGACTGGTCGTGGTCGGCGCGGGGCTGCTGCTGCACCTCCTCGGCGTTCCCTGGGCGCTCGCCATCGCGGGCGCGGCCGCATTCGTGGCCGCCGCGCTCAACGCCTCGATCGGCTTCTGCCTCGGCTGCGAGATCTATCTGCTGCTCGCGCGAGCCGGGATCACCGGGCGCGGCGGCCTGATGCCCTCGCACCGGAACTGATTCCGTAGCCTTTGCGGGATTTCACTTCCGATTTCGTCGAACAAACCGCGGTAGGACACCCAGAACTCGGCGTGCACCCAGCTAGTGCTGCGCAGCCAGGTATGCGAGACTGGGCGTACCCAATACCCCGACGAAGTCACTAAGGAGTGAGTCATCTATGGGCACCTTCGCCGTCATCAATCCGGCCACGGGCGAGACCGTTGCCGAGTACCCCGACGCGACCGCTGAGGAGATCGAGGCCGGCCTGGCCTCGGCGCAGAAGGCCTACCAGGAGTGGGCCCGCAAGACGACCGTCGCCGAGCGCGCGGCACTCGCGCAGCGCGCCGCGGAGCTCTTCGATGAGCGCAAGGACGAGCTGGGCGCCATCATCAACCGCGAGATGGGCAAGCCGCTCGACCAGTCGATCGGCGAGGCGGAGTTCTCGGGTGCGATCACCGCGGCGTTCGCGAAGAACGCCGAGAAGTGGCTGGCCGACGAGGAGCTCGAGGTGGAGGACGGCCTGCGCTCGTTCTTCCGCTTCCAGGGCACCGGCGTGATCCTCGGCATCATGCCGTGGAACTACCCCTACTACCAGGTCGCCCGCTTCGCCGTGCCGAACCTCATCCTCGGCAACACGATCATCCTGAAGCACGCGGCGCAGTGCCCCGAGTCGGCCCTCGCGCTCGAGCAGCTCTTCCGCGACGCAGGCTTCCCCGAGGGCGCCTACGTCAACGTGTTCGCCACGCACGACCAGATCGCCGACATCGTCGCCGACGACCGCATCCAGGGCGTGTCGCTGACCGGCTCGGAGCGGGCCGGCGCGATCGTGGCCGAGCAGGCCGGTCGCGCACTGAAGAAGTGCGTGCTCGAGCTCGGCGGCTCCGACGTCTTCCTCGTGCTCGACACCGATGATCTCGATCACGCGGTCGAGCACGCCGTGGGCGGCCGCATGGAGAACACGGGCCAGGCCTGCAACGGCTCCAAGCGCATCGTCGTGCTCGACAAGTACTTCGACGAGTTCAAGGAGAAGTTCGTGGCCGCCATCGGCGGGCAGAGCTACGGCGACGACTTCGGTCCCCTCTCCTCGGCGCAGGCCACCAAGACGCTCGCCTCGCAGGTGCAGGGCGCGCTGGATCAGGGCGCCGAGGTGCTCGTGGGCAACAACGAGCCCGAGGGCAACGTCTTCACCCCGACCGTGATCTCGAACATCACCCCGGCGATGGACGTGTACAGCCAGGAGCTCTTCGGCCCCGTCGCGCAGCTCTACAAGGTGTCGAGCGATGAAGAGGCCATCGAGCTGGCCAACTCCTCGCCCTACGGCCTCGGATCGGTCGTCATCTGCGACGATCTCGAGCGCGCCGAGCAGGTCGGCAACCAGCTCGACGTGGGCATGGTGTTCATCGGCGGCGCCGGCCTCGAGGGCGCCGACGTGCCCTTCGGCGGCGTGAAGAAGTCGGGCTACGGGCGCGAGCTCGGCAAGGTCGGCATGCTCGAGTTCGCCAACAAGAAGCTCTTCCGCTTCGCCGCGAAGTAGCACGCAGCAGCCTCGAGAGGCCCCGGGATCCGTTCGGACCCCGGGGCCTCTCTGCTGCGCGCGCGTCTCCCGCCTCCCCCGCCCTCGCCGCCGCCCCGCCCCCGCCTCCCACGCTCTCCCCCGCCCTCGCCGCCCCAATCCCGCCCCGCCTCCCCGCCCCCGAACCCGAGCCAATTCCCCGAAGCCGAGCCCTGCAGCGCCGATAGTTCGCTCGGTCTCGAACACAACCATCGGTCTCGAGCGCGGCCGCGCGATCTTCGAGCCCCAGAATGTAAGACATTCTTGACATGACGTAAAAGCAGCTTTACATTCATGAGTAAAGAATTTTTGACACCGAGGAGGGCGCCATGTCCTACGAAGAGCGGGGCACCTGGGTGTACCTGTTCGTGTCGGCGGCCGTCTACGCCGCCTACGCGGCGGTCGTGCTCGCGCGAGCGGCCGATCCGATCACCGAGACGGCCTATCAGGCTCCCCTGCTGTGGGCGATGGGCGCTTCGATCGCGGCCTCCATCGTGCTGCGCATCGTCGTCGAGATCGGCGCGGGCGTCGCGCGAGGGGTGAGCAGCGCCGTGCGGCAGGAGATCGCGCAGCGGGCCGCGGGCGAGGCCGTCCGAGAAGCCGGAGGCGCGGGATCCGGAACCGAGCGCCCCACCGACGCGGTGCGCTCGGCCGCCGCCCCGCAGCAGGAGGCGGATGCCTACCGCACCGACGACCGCGACCGCGAGATCGACCGGATGGCCACGGTCCGCACGCTCCTGGTGCTCGTGGCCGGCGCCCTGGCGGCACTGGGAATGGCCCTCGCCGAGTGGCCGCACTTCTGGATCGCGAACGTCATCTACCTCGCCTTCGTGCTGCAGGCCGTCTCGAGCGCGGTCGTCAAGATCGTCGCCTACCGGCGGGGGTTCTGAGATGGTCAGGCCGACCCGCGTCACCAACCGCATCCGCGCCCTGCGCTTCGAGCACGGGGAGCTCACCCAGGCGCAGCTCGCCGACGCGCTCGGCGTGACGCGGCAAACCGTCATCGCGATCGAGCAGGGCCGCTACTCGCCGTCGCTCGAGATGGCATTCCGGATCGCACGCGTCTTCGGCACGGGTATCGACGAGGTGTTCCAGTACCCCGACCGGCACCCGGAGCAGCCCGCCGAGGAGGCGTCATGAGAGCCGCCGTCTACCACCGCTTCGGCGGTCCGGAGGTCGTCGCGCCGGAGGAGGTCCCCACGCCGGAGCCGACCGGCGACCAGCTGCTCGTGCGCGTGCTCGCATCGACCGTCAGCGCGTCCGACGCCGCGGCGCGGTCCGGCTCGCCGTGGTTCGCCAGGCTCGCCTTCGGCCCGTTCCGCCCGCGCGTGCCGGTGCTCGGCAGCGACTTCGCCGGGCGTGTGACGGCACTCGGCCCGGAGGCGCGCCGATTCGCGGTCGGCGACCTGGTCTTCGGGGCGACCAACGCCGCGATGGGCGCGCACGCCGAGTACATCGTCGTGAGTGAGGGGTCGCCGGTCGAGCGGGTGCCCGAGGGCGTCGATCCCGTGCGCGCGGCGGCCCTCGTGGACGCGACCGCGATGTCGTTCCTGCGCGATACCGCTGGGCTGCGGCCCGGCCAGCGACTGCTCGTCAACGGCGCTTCGGGGGCCGTCGGCAGCGCGGCCGTGCAGCTCGCGAAGCACCTCGGCGCCCGCGTCACGGGCACGAGCAGCGCGCGCAACCTCGGCTTCGTGCGCTCGCTCGGGTCCGATGCCGCACTCGACCACACGCGCCTCGACGAGGAACCGGGGCCGTTCGACGTCGTGTTCGACGCCTACGGCAGACTCGGATACCGACGGGCGCGGCGTCTGCTCGCCGCAGACGGCCTCTACATGACCACGGTGCCGTCGTTCGCGATCCTCGCGCAGGCGCTCTGGACGCGGCTGTTCGGCCGGCGCCGCGCCACGATCGCGTTCACCGGGCTCCGCCCCGCCGAGCGGGTCGCCGCCGACCTGCGGGAGACCGCGGAGCTCGCAGCGCGCGGGGCGCTCGACGCCCCCGTCGACGCGAGCTATCCGCTCGACCGCGTGGCCGACGCTCATCGCCACGTGGCGCGCGGCAAGCGAGGCCATGTGGTGCTCACTCTCGGCTGAGACGCTGAGACGGCGGGACGGCGGGACGAGTCCGGGCACGCGGAATCCGTCGAGCGTTGGATCCTGCGGCTGCACCCGGCGAGGCCGGTCATGCTGCGCGCGGCGAGGCCGGTCGTGCTGCGCGAGCCTGCGAGTCGCAGTACGCAGAATCCGGGCCGCGCATTCACCACGGTGGATCCTGCGACTGCGTTCGCTGCGCTCCCTCCGCGCAGGATGACCGGATTGTGCCGGGTATCCGTCACTCTGCGGGAGCTCGCGAGTCGCGGAATCCAGGCACGATGGATCCTGCGACTCGCAGGCTCACGCAGGGCGACGAGGACAGTCGCACACCCGTCAGCGCTCCAGCAGCAGCCCCTCGAAGAACTCGCCGAGATGCTCGGGACGGTCGAGCGGCAGGATCGCCGACACGTAGTGATCGGGACGCACCACGACCACGGCGCCCTCGCGCGAGATCCCCCGCAGCTCGAAGATGTCCTCCTCGGGCAGCGCCGCGTAGATCTTCTCGTAGTCGGTGAGCCCGAACGGGCCCGACGCCGGCAGGAACAGCTTCGACGCCCGCGAGATGTCCACGGCGTGGTGGTGCTGCTGGTGCACGGCTTTGACGTCGAAGACCGAGTCGAGGTCGGCGCCCTCGGGGGTGAAGCGGCGCAGCGGCGAAGCCTCGTCCGTCAGCAGCCACTCGGCCCAGCGGTCCAGCCGCTCGCCCGAGGCGTCGGCGAAGGCGTAGACGCGGAAGCGGCCGTCGGCCCGGTGGTGATGCCCCAGGTGCACCTCCACCGCGTCCGAGACGCGGGTGGTCTTGACCGACTTGAAGCGCTTGCCGATGGGGAACCCGGTCGCGAGATCCTGGTTCGCCCCGTCGCTCGTGAGCATCGACTCGGTGTACTGCGTCATGAATCCGGCCGGGAACTCCGCGGTGCGCACGTAGAACTCCTCGACCTCGCCGGGCGAGTCGAACTCCTCCGGCTTCTTGGCCATGAGCGTCGACCACTCGTGGTCGAAGTCGATGAGGTTCTTCGAGGTCACCCAGCGCTCGTCGGAGTAGGTCTTGAGCAGCGACTCGGGGCTGCGGCCCTCGAGCACGTAGCCGAGCTTCCAGCCGAGGTTCCAGCCGTCCTGCATCGACACGTTCATGCCCTGGCCGGCCTTCGCGCTGTGCGTGTGGCAGGCGTCGCCCATCAGGAACACGCGCCCCTTCCCGTCGGGCGAGGTGGCCGCGTCGTCGAAGCGGTCGGTGAGGCGGTGCGCCACCTCGTACACGCTGTGCCAGGGCACGTCGCGCACATCGAGGGTGTAGGGATGCAGGATCGCGTTCGCCCGGGCGATGACCTCCTCGAGGGGGGTGTCGCGCACCTTGCCGCCGTCGTGCTCGTCGGTCTCGCCGAGGTCGACGTAGATGCGGGCCAGGTGGTTGCCCTCGCGCGGGATGTGCAGGATGCTGCCGGCCTCGGAGTGGATGATGCACTTCTTGCGGAAGTCGGGGAAGTCGGTGACCGCGAGCACGTCCATGACACCCCAGGCGTGCAGCGAGGTGGAGCCCGCGAGCGAGCCGCCGATCGAGCGGCGCACGGCCGAGCGGGCGCCGTCGGCGCCGACCACGTACTTCGCGCGCACCACGACGGTCTCGCCGTCGTCGCCGCCGGTCTTGACGGTGTTGATCCCGGCGCCGCTGAAACCCGAGACCCGGCGCAGCGTCACGGTGACGGGGTACTCCCCCTCGCCCGTGACCTCGAGGTCGACGAACTCGTAGCCGTAGTCGACATCACCGCGGGCGGGCGCGCGGCGGGCGTACTCGGCGAAGTAGTCGATGACGCGGGCCTGGTTGACGATGAGGTGCGGGAACTCGCTGATGCCGTTCGGATCGTCGGGCGTGATCGAGCTGCGGACGATGTTCGCGGGGTTCTCCGGGTCCGGGGTCCAGAAGTCGGTCTCCGTGATCTGGTAGGCCTCCTGGATGATCTGCTGCGCGAAGCCGAAGGCCTGGAAGGTCTCGACGCTGCGCGCCTGGATGCCGTCGGCCTGGCCGAGCACGAGGCGTCCGTCGCGGCGCTCCACGACGCGCGTCACGACATTCGGGAACTGCGCGAGCTGAGCCGCGGTGACGATGCCCGCGGGCCCCGAACCGACGATCAGCACGTCGATCTCCTCGGGGAGCTCCTCCGGGCGGTTCAGGCCGACGCCTGCGGCGGGCTGAACGCGCGGATCGGTGGAGACGTATCCGTGGTGGTGGAACTGCACTGTTTCTCCTCACTGCGCCCTGGCGGGGGTGGCTCTTCCGACGCAATGTTCTATAATTGAACACGAAGTTTGAATATCGCACAGTCAGGATAAACCGCCCCGCCCGTTCGCACAACATCCGATTCCCCGGCATCCGCCAGAATGGTTCCCATGACTCCCACGAGCGACACCCCGGCCGCCTCCGCCGGCTCTCAGACCGCCGGGTCGCAGACCCTGGCCCGAGGCCTGCGCGCGCTCGAGCTGCTCGCCGAGGCCGAGCAGCCGCTCTCGATCGCCGACCTCGCCCAGCGGCTCGGGGTGCACCGGTCCAACGCCTACCGCGTGCTGCGCACGCTCGAGCAGCACCGCTTCGTCACCCGCGACCAGGCCGGCCGCATCCGCCTCGGCCCCAAGCTCACCGTGCTCGCCCGCGGCGTCGCGCCCGCGCTGCACACCGCCGCGATGCCCGCCCTCACCGAGCTCGCCTACGAGCTCGGCATGACCGCGTTCGTCACCGTGCTCGACATCGACGACGTGGTGACCCTCGCCACCGTCGAGCCCGCGAACGTCGCCGCCAGCGTCGCCCGGAACCCGGGCGTGCGCCACCCCGTCGATCGCGGCGCACCCGCCCGAGCCATCGAATCATCCCTCACCCCCTCGGAGCGCAAGGCCTTCCTCGGCGACGACGAGCTCAGCGCTGCGGCCCTGGAGGCGCGCCGCAACCGCTACGCCCTCAGTCACGACGAGGTCATCGACGGCGTCACGAGCATCGCCGTCCCCCTCCGCATCGACGGCGAGCCCCCGGCCGCGGTCGCCGTGGTGCACTTCAAGCTCCCCGAGCCCCTGGACTCGGTCGTGGAGGCGCTGCACGACGCAGCCGAGCGCATCGCGCAGAGCTACCGCTGAGCGCCGGTCGCCGCCGCGGGATCCGGGGTCCGCCGATCGAGCGGAGTGGAGATGGAGGATCCCCGTCGGCCGATCGAGCGGGGCGCCGCGGTGAGCGAGCGCAGCCGGACGACGCATCGACTTCGAGGATCCGGCACCGATTGATAGTCAATGTCGACGAACTACTCGCGGGATATGTACTATAGGTAGCGTCCAGCTCGGTCGGCTCGTCTCCGACCCGGCCGGCTAAGGCGCTCGAAAAAGGGGCGCTGCTGTCAGGGCTACGACGCCCGGCGAGACATACACGGTTCCCCTGCTCATTCGAGTTCTTCTCACAAGGATCTGTGATGTCCACTTTTGCACCCACGCTCGTCCATACCCTCGCGACCGCCCTCGCCCGCCACGCCGACCGCAGCTTCGGCCTCATGGGCAACGGCAACGCCCACCTCATCCAGAGCCTCTCCGAGCTCGGCATCCCCTACACCGCCGTGCGCCACGAGGCCGGCACCGTCGCGGCGGCCGACGCCTACACCCGCGTCAGCGGCCGGCTGGCCGTCGCCACCACCACCTACGGCGCCGGCTTCACCAACACGCTCACGTCCCTCGCGGAGGCCGCGCAGGCCCGCACCCCGATGCTCGTCGTCGTCGGCGACGCTCCGAGCGGCGGCCCGCGCCCGTGGGACGTGGACCAGGAGATGCTGGCCGCGGCCCTCGGCGTGCGCACCCACATGCTCTCCGTCGCCGGCATCGAGCGCACGGTGGAGCGCGCGGTCTCGTACGCGCTGCGGGTGCGGCGCCCGGTCGTGCTCGGCATCCCCTACGACCTCGTCACCGCGGCCGCCGTCGAGCCCGTCGCCGCCGCGGAGCCGCAGGGCATCGACCTCGACGATCCGGCGGTGCTCGCCTCGCTGAGCGCCTCGGTCGCCGACGTCGCTCAGCCGGTCGCGCCCGTCGTCCCCGCCGTGCCGCAGGGACTCGGCGGCCCCGCCGGCCACCAGATCGAGGCGGCCGTGCGCGCGCTGCTCGAGGCGGAGCGCCCGGTGATCGTCGCGGGTCGCGGCGCCCACCTCTCGGGCGCATCCGCAGAACTCGGCGCCATGGCGGACATGCTCGGCGCGCTCACCGCGAGCACGGCGCTCGCGCGCGGCATCTTCCCGAACCCGCACTTCGACCTGGGCGTCACCGGCGGCTTCGGCCAGCAGGGGGCCATGGCGACCATCGAGACGGCCGACGTCGTGCTGGTGGTGGGCGCGAGCCTCAACCAGTTCACGATGCGCTTCGGAGATCTCTTCGGCGCCGGCGCCACCGTGATCCGCATCGACGACGAGCAGGTCGCTCCCCCGAAGACCAACCGCCCCATCACGCACCTGCTGCTGCAGGGCGACGCCCGGGCCACCCTCGGCACGCTGCTGGGTGCGCTCGTCACGGCGGGACGGGTGCCCGGCGGCTGGCGCGAGAGCGTGCCCGGCCTCGAACCCGGGGGCGCGCTGCGCGTGCGCGACACCGGCTTCGCCGAGCACCCCGATGGCGTCTGCGCCGACGGGCGCCTCGACCCCCGCAGCGTCGCCGCCCGCCTCGCCGAGCTGCTGCCGGCCGAGCGCCACATCACCACCGACGGCGGTCACTTCATCGGCTGGGCGAGCATGTACTGGCCGGTCGCATCGCCCGAGCGGCTGGTCATGGTGGGCACCGCCTATCAGACGATCGGTCTCGGCTTCCCCACGGTCGCCGGCGTCGCAGCCGCGGCGCCCGGCACCACCACCGTGCTGAGCACCGGCGACGGCGGCGGCCTCATGGCGCTCGCCGACCTGGAGACCGCGATCCGCACCTCGCCCAGCAACGTGATCGTGGTCTGGAACGACGGCGCGTACGGCGCCGAGGTGCACCTCTACGGCGTGATGGGCCTGAACGAGGCGCCGATGCTCATCCCCGACGTCGACTTCGCGGGGCTCGCGACCGCCCTCGGCGCGCAGGGCGTGCGGGTGCATCGGCTCGAGGACCTCGAGGCGCTGCGCGCCTGGACCGCGGCCGGGGCGCAGGGCACGATCCTGCTCGACTGCCGCATCTCCCGCAGCGTGATCGCAGAGTACCAGCGCGAGATCCAGCGCGTCAACGGCCTCGACGTCTGACTCATCGGCGCCCGCGCCGCCCTCTCCTCCCCCCCCCGGGTTTCTCTCTTCGCGCGCCAGTAGTCGCCGCCTCAAAGGGCGCGAGGCAGCATCTACTGACGCGCGGAGATTCCGGGAGCGAGGGGCAGAAGCAGGGGCGGGGGTGAGGGCGAGGTGCGCCGGATCAGGAGACGCGGTAGACGGTGTGGGTGACGCGGTCGGCCTCGCGCACGCCGTCGGCGACGTAGAGGGCGCCCTGCAGCTCGGCGAGCCCGGGATCGGCGGTCTCGAAGCGCAGGGCGACTCGGAAGTAAACGCCGTCGGTGATCGCTCTGCGCACGCCGGTGGCGTGCAGACCGATCAGCGCGCCCGCCGCCGTGCGGGCATCGTACCGGGCGTCGATCTCGACGACGCCTTCGGGGCGCACGAGCTGGCGGTCTCCCCCGCCCGGGAGGATCTCGGCCCGCAGCGCGCGGACCGCCTCGCCCGCGTCCGCGTCCGGGATCCCGCGCAGCTCACCGCCGAGGATCGGCGTGAAGCGCCGCAGGCCGTCGCGGGTGCGCCCGAAATCGAGCGGCTCGCCGAGTTCGACCGTCACGCGGGCGGTCGCCGTGAGGCCGGGTGCGGCGAGCGCGGAGGCGCTCACGCCGTCACCCGCGCGGTGAACGACGAACGCGCGTTCAGCTGCTCCGGGTGGAATCCGGCCGCGAGCTTGTACTCGGCCGCGATCGACTCGAGCTCGGACCGCGGGATCACGTCGTGGATGTCGGCGAAGCCCTCGGGCGCGCGCTCGCGCGCGATCTGCATGACGCGCTCGGGCCCGGTCTGCCGGGTCAGCTCCAGCAGCCGGGTGCACGCGGGCCGGCGGGCCTCCTCGTAGGCGGCGAGCGCCTCCTCGACGGAGTCCGCGGTGGCCAGGTGGTAGGCCAGCGTGCGCGCGTCGAGCGTGGCCTGCGAGCCGCCGTTCGAGCCGTTGGGGTACATGGCGTGCGCGGCGTCGCCGAGCAGCGCCAGCCGGCCGAAGACCCAGTTCGGGATCGCGTCCCGGTCGACCATCGGGTACTCGAGCAGCTCCTCCGAGTCGCGGATGATCGCGGGGATGTCGAGCCAGTCGTAGCTCCAGCCCGCGAAGATCTCGGCGATGGGCGCGCGCTCGACGGTGCGGTTCCAGTCGGCGGTGGGCGATCCCTCGCCGCGACGCTCGGCGATGAAGTTGATGCGCTGCCGGCCGTCCTCGAGCAGGCCGCTCAGCGGGTAGGCCACGAACTTCTGCTCGGTGTCGCCGACCATGATCATGGTCTCACCGTCGAGGTAGGGCTCGACGAGCGCGGTGCCGCGCCACAGGGTGAGGCCGCTCCAGCGCGGCGCGCCCTCCTCCGGGTAGTGGAGCTTGCGGGCGGCCGAGTGAATGCCGTCGGCGGCGACGATCACGTCGGCCTCGATGCGCTCGCGCGAGCCGTCCGGCAGTTCGAAGACCGCGACCGGGGCCGCTCCCCCGTTCTGCACGTCGACGAGCCTGCGCCCGAGCCGGATGACCTCGCCCAGGCGCTCCTCCACGAGGGCGCGCAGCTCGAGCTGCAGGCGGCCGCGGTGCACCGAGAGCTGCGGCCACTCGTACCCGGCGGCCCGGCCGCGGGGCTCGCTCCAGATGAGCTGCCCGTGACGGTTGTAGTAGCTCAGGGTGGCGGGCTCGACGCCGAGCGCCGAGATCCGGTCGGCGACGCCGAGTTCGGTGAGCTCGCGGATGGCGTGCGGCAGCAGGTTGACGCCCACCCCGAGGCCCCGGATCTCCTCGGTGCGCTCGGCGACGACGACGTCGGTGAATCCGGCGTGCTCGAGGCTGAGCGCGGAGATGAGGCCGCCGATGCCGGCGCCCGCGATGAGGATTCGCACGTGGGAACTCCATTCGGTTCTGATCGCGACACCGCACGGAGCGGGATCCCGATTAATTAGTCATGATCGACTATAAACGATGAACGCCGGAAATGCACCCCGAGCCGGCGCCCCTCGCGCCCCGGCCCGCACCCGGGGCCCGCCGGCGGAGAAGCCCCCGCTACGCCTCCGGACGCAGGTAGACGGGAGTGCCCTCGATCCAGGTCGAGACGACCCGGGCGCGGTGCAGCTCGTCGCTCGGCAGGGCGAAGGGGTTCGGCTCGATGACGGCGAGGTTCGCGAGATAGCCCTCGCGCACGCTCCCGGTGTCGTGGTCCCGGTGGTTCACGTAGGCGCTGCCGGAGGTGTAGGCGGCGAGCGCCGTCGCCAGGTCGAGCCGCTGGTGATCGCCGCCCAGCGGCTCCGCGGCGACGCCCGGGGCCACGCGGGTCACCGCCACGTGGATCGCCGCGAGCGGGTCCGCGCTCGACACCGGCCAGTCACTGCCCGCCGCGAGGCGCGCACCGTGCTCGTGCAGTTCGCCGAAGGGGTACTGGCGGGTCTCGGCGCCCCGCTGCAGGAAGGGCAGGGTGAGCGTGTCGAGCTGCTCCTCGTGCGTCGCCCAGAGCGCCTGGAGATTCGCAGTCGCGTCGACCTCGGCGAATCGCGGGGTGTCGGCCTCCGCGACCACCTGCAGGTGGGCGAGGTGGTGCCGGCCGTCGCTCGGGCCGTTGGCGGCGCGAGCCGCCGCGACGGCGTCGAGCGCGTCGCGCACCGCCCGGTCGCCGAGGGCGTGGAAGTGCACCTGCATGCCCGCTGCGTCGAGGCGGACGACGGCCTCGCGCAGGGTCTCGGCGTCGATGAACGAGATGCCGTGGTTGCAGGTGTCGTGCCCGCGGGCGTCGCGGTAGGGCTCGATCATGGAGGCCGTGAAGTTCTCGGCCACCCCGTCGACCATCATCTTCACCGTGCCGAGCTCGAAGCGCTCGGCCGATCCGCTCTCACGGCGCTCGTCGCGACGGGCGATCATCGCCTCGATCTGCTCGAGCCCGGCGGATCGGTCCCACCACTGGGCGCCGACGACGTGCACCCGCAGCGCACCCTCCTCGATGGCGCGCAGGTACACCTCGCGGCTGCCCATCCCCGATCCCTCGTCGCCCACCCAGGCGTCCTGCCAGCCCGTGATCCCGAGCGCGAGGAGCTCCTCCTGCGCGCGGAGCAGCCCGCGGTAGGCCAGCTCGCCGTCGGTCTCGGGCTTCACGGCGGCGAAGAGCCCTCCGGCCCCCTCGTGGAACGTGCCAGCCGGGAATCCGTCGTTCTCGCGCTCGATGCGCCCGTCGACGGGATCGGGGGTCGCGGCGTCGATCCCCGCGCGGAGCATGGCCTCGGTGTTCGCCCAGGCGCTGTGATGGTCGCGGCTCATGAGGAACACGGGCCGATCGGGGACGACCGCGTCGAGCAGCGCACGACTCGGCGAACCGCCGGGGAAGTGGTCCATGGACCAGCCGCCGCCGAGGATCCACTCCTCCTCCGGGTGCGCGGCGGCGTAGGCGGCGACCGTCGCGACGGCCTCGTCGGCGCTCTCGGCCTCGGTGAGGCTGCACTGCAGCAGCTCGACCCCCGCGCCCACGGGGTGCACGTGCGCGTCTTGGAAGCCCGGCGAGAGCAGCGCTCCCGCGAGCTCGACCCGCCTGGTGGCGGGGCCCGCGAGCGCTTCGGCCTCGGTCTCGGGCACCACGGCGCTGATGCGCCCTCCGGCCACGGCCACGGCGTATCCCGTGAGCGGCTCTCCGGAGCCGGTGAACACGGCTCCCCCGGTGAACAGCAGGTCGACGGACATCTCGGATTCCCCTCGTCTTCGGCGGGTTCGGCGTAATCGGGACAGGTTAGCGCACGGCTCCGGGCGGGCGCGCCCCGACGCGCTCGAACACCACCTCGCCGGCCACGATCGTGACGGCGGTGCCCAGGCGGAACAGCTCGTCCCGCGGCACCCCGAACGGATCCTCGGTCGAGACGGTCAGGTCGGCGCGCTCCCCCACCCGCACGCGGCCCGCGGCGCCCAGCACGAGCGACGCGGATCCGCTCGTGTAGGCTGCGAGCGCCTCTTCGAGGGTGAGCGCCTGCGCGGGCGAGAGCGGCGGCGCCCCCGCCGCGGGCCCGAGGGGATGCGCCCGGTTGACGGCGACGTGGATCGCCTGCCACGGGTCGGCGAACGACACCGGCCAGTCGGACCCCATCGCGAGGTCGGCGCCGCTCGCCGCGATGTCGCGGAAGGGGTAGGCGCGCTCGGCGCGGTCCTCGCCGACCACCGCGATCATCGAGGGATCGTGCGTCGCCCAGAGCCCCTGGATGTTGGCGGTGATCCCGAGCGGCCCGAACCGGGAGGCGTCGGCCGCATCGACCATCGACAGATGGGCGAAGTGGTGGCGCGGGCCGGGCCCGTTCGCCCGCCGCGCCGCTTCCACGGCGTCGAGGGCGACGCGCGTGCCGCGATCCCCCATGATGTGCAGGTGCAGCGCGAAGCCGCGCGCGTCGAGCTGCACCGCGAGCTCCCGCATCGTCTCGGCGTCGATGTGCAGTTCACCCGCGTGGGGGTGCGAGCAGTAGGGTTCGAGCAGCGCGGCGGTCTCGCCCTGCGGCACGCCGTCGACCATCGCCTTGCAGGTCGACGAGGGGAGGCCCGCGGCCTCGTTCTCGGCGCGACGGCGCTCGAAGCCCGCGATCAGCTCGGGGACGTCGGCGAGGGTCGTGCCCGGCGGGATCCACAGCGCTCCCGAGACGCGGCTGAGCAGGGTTCCGTCGGCGAGCGCGGCGAGGTAGGCCGGGGTGCAGTCGGCCTTGCCGTTGAACTCGCCGAGGATCGCCTCGTGCCAGCCCGTGACGCCGAGCGACCACAGATATCCCTGCGCCTCGAGCAGGCCCGCGGTCATCTCCTCGGGTGCGGCGGCGGGGATGACCGGGGCGAGCAGCTCGACGCCGCCCTCGTTGAGGTAGCCCGTGGGTTCTCCGTCGGAGTCGAGGTGGACGTGCCCGTTGGCCGGCTGGGGCGTGTCGCGGTCGATCCCGGCGATCTCGAGCGCCCGGCTGTTGGCCCACAGCGTGTGGTGGCCGGCGTCGCTCAGCGCGACCGGGCGGTCGGGCGCGATCGCGTCGAGCATCTGACGGGTCGGGTGCGGCAGCAGCTCGTGCGACCAGCCGCCGCCCGTGAGCCAGGCCGCGGGATCGCCGGCGGCGTCGAGCGCGGCGGCGGCCCGCGCGATCAGCTCCAGGGTCTCGTCCACCGAGCGGGCGGGGGTGAGGTCGAGGCTCAGCCGTTCGACGCCCGCGAAGACCGCGTGGGCGTGCGCGTCGACGAAGCCGGGCAGGATCGCCCCGCCCCCGGCGTCGACGACGCGCGTGCCGGGGCCGCGCAGCGCGAGCACGGCCTCGTCGTCGCCCACCGCGACGATGCGGCCCTTCGCCGCCGCGACCGCGGTGCTCCCGGTGCGGATGCGGCCGTCGAACACGCGGCCCGACACGATGCAGAGGTCTGCGGTGAGGGTCATGAGGGTGCTTCTTTCTGGTTCGTTGGTTTCGACTCGGTCCGACGCGGCCGGGGTGGCCCGCAGCCGGCTCAGACGAGGCGGAAGACGCGGATCACGACTCGGCCGGGCTCCGGCCGCGCGTAGCCGACGAACTGCGATTCGGCGAGCCACTGCAGCTCGGTGTGCTCGGTCTGGAAGGTGAAGGCGGTGCGGTAGTACAGCTCCTGCTCCCCCACGTGCTCGCCGGCCTCCATGCGTGCGAAGGCGGCGGGATCGGTGCGCCAGTATCCCCGGTTGACGACGTCGATCGCGGCCGTGCCGCCTCCCGGCAGCCCCGCCTCGATGACGTAGCGCGCGTCGAGGCGCACGGAGAGGCCGCGGCCGCGCCACCAGTCGCCGCCGCCGGGCAGGATTCGCCCGCCGAGGCGCGGTCCCTCGAAGGAACCGCCCGTGATGAGCGCGAAGTGCAGGCCCTCGCCCTCGACGGCGCCGCCGAGGGGCAGCGCGTCGGCGACCTCCACGCGCAGCTCGAAGCAGTATTCGAACGCGGGGTGCATGGGCTCGGTCATCTCCGGTCCTCCGTATCGCCGAGGTCGGGCATGTCGGGAATGGTCTGCACGCGCGTCACGACCGGGATCGCGGCGGTGCGGCCCAGGCGCCTGCGCCGCGGCTTCCAGCCCTCGCGCGGGATCGAGTCGAGCAGCAGCCGCGTGTACTCGGCTCGCGGTGCGTCGAGGATCTCGTCGGCGGTGCCGTACTCCTCGACGGCGCCCGAGCGCATCACCGCGACGCGGTCGCAGAGGCGGCGGATCACGGTGAGGTCGTGGGTGATCATGAGCAGCGCGACGCCGGTCTCCCGCCGGATCGTGTCGAGCAGGGTGAGGATCTCGACCTGCGTGGTCACGTCGAGCGCGGAGACGGCCTCGTCGAGCACCAGGATCTCGGGGTCGGCCGCGAGCGCCCGCGCGATCGCGACGCGCTGCCGCTGGCCGCCGGAGAGCGACTTGGGGCGCTGGTCGAGCAGCCCCTCGTCGAGCCTCGCCTGCGCCATGATCTCGCGGATGCGGGTCTCGACCGCCTCGCGGGAGTCGTCGCGGCGGTGCACCCGGATCGCCTCGGCGAGGCACTGCCGCACGGTCTGCCTGCGATCGAGCGACTGGTAGGGATCCTGGAACACCATCTGCACCCGCTTCGCCCGGGCGCGGCGCTCGCGCCCCGAGCGCGCGGGCAGGCTCCAGTCCTCGCCCGCGACGGTGACGGTGCCCGCGTCGCTGCGCTCGAGACCGCAGATGATCCGGGCCGAGGTCGACTTGCCCGACCCCGACTCCCCCACGATGCCGAGGGAGCCGCCGCGGTCGAGCTCGAACGCCACGTCGTCCACGGCGACCAGGGTCTCCCGTCCGCCGCTCGCGCCGCGCACGCGATAGCTCTTGCGCAGCCCGCTGACGGCGAGGATCGGCGGGGCCGGGTCCGCCGGCCCGTCGGAGGAGACCGCGGGACTCCCCTGGACAGGCTCGGGGAGCGGAGGAGGGGGCTCGGGGAGCGGGAGGGCGGTCTCGTCGGATCCCGATTCCCCCGTGCGTCGGTCGCTCGTTCGGCGGACTTCCCACCGGTCGCCGGCGGGCCGACGAGCCTCCGGCGCCCCGTCGTCGAGCGAGGCCGACATCAGCACGCGCGTGTACGCCTCGCGGGCCTCCTCGCGCATGTGCGCCGAGCGCAGCGTCTCGACGGTGCGCCCCTCCCGCATCACGGCCACCCGGTCGGTGACGGCGCCCGCGAGCGCGAGGTCGTGGGTGATGAACAGCATCGACAGTTCGCGGTGCTGCCGCAGGTCGCCGATCACGGCCATCACCTCCTCCTGCGTCGTGACGTCGAGGGCGGTGGTGATCTCGTCGGCGAGCAGGATCTCGGGATCCATCGCCAGCGTCGCCGCGATCATGACGCGCTGCAGCAGCCCGCCGGAGAGCTCGGCGGGGTACTGCCGGAGCCGGCGTCCCGGATCGGTGATGCCCACCTCGTCGAGCAGCTCCTTCGCGCGCCGGTCGGCGGCGTCGCGCTTCCGTCCGGCCACGTGCACGAGCGCCTCGGTCATGAAGTCGCCGATGGTGCGCAGGGGGTTGAGGTGGGCGCGCGGGGTCTGGAACACCATGCCGATGCGGGTGGCGCGCAGCTCCCGCAGCTCGGCGGGGCGCATCTCGGCGATGTCGCGTCCGAGAATCCGGATCGCACCCCCGGTGGTGAAGACGCCGGGCAGCAGCCCGGCGACCGCGCGCACCGAGAGCGTCTTGCCCGATCCCGACTCGCCCACGAGCCCGACGGCCTCGCCGACGCCCACCGATACCGTGCAGTCGTGCACGAGCGTGCGCCCGGGCATCGCGATCGACAGGTGCTCGAGTTCGAGCACGGGCTGCGCATCGCTGATCCGGTTCATCGTTCCTTCTCCTCGGCCCAGGTGGTGACGCGCGCTCCGATGATGCTGACCGACAGCACGGTGAGCACGACGAAGACGGCGGGGAACAGCGACTGCTCGGGGGCGCCGGCGAGGATGCCGGCCTGCCCGCTCGCGATCATCGAGCCCCAGTCGGCCGCCGGCGGCTGCTGTCCGAGACCGAGGAACGAGATGGCGGCGAGATCGAGCATCGCGTAGCCGAACCCGACGGCCATCTGCGCGGCGACCACGGGCACGAGCGCCGGCACGAGGTGCCGGAAGCAGATGGCGCCGCTCGAGACGCCCTGTACGCGCAGCGCGGCGATGTAGGGCTTGCCGAGCTCGCGCGACGCCGCCGTCTGCGTGAGCCGGGCCACGACCGGGATGTAGGCGATCGACAGCGCGATCACGGGGGCGACGAGGCCCTTGCCGAACATGGCCACCGCGAGCACCGCGAGCACGAGGCCCGGGATCGCGAAGATCACGTCGACGACGCGCGAGATCGTGGCGCGCACGGCTCCCCCGAACCAGGCCGCGCAGATCGCCAGCAGCGCGCCGCCCGCGGTGGAGAGCACGACCACGAAGATCGGGGCGAACACGCTGGCCCGGGCGCCCTCGAGCATCCGCGAGAAGATGTCCCGCCCGAGGTCGTCCGTGCCGAAGATGTTGGCGGCGGTGGGCACGCCGTTCTCGGGCCCCACGTACAGCTGCATCGGATCGTACGGCGCGATCCACGGCCCGAGGATCGCGCCCAGCGCGACGAGGCCGAAGACGCCGAGCGCCGAGAAGAAGAGCCAGTCCTTCCGCGCGGCGCGCTTGGCCGGCCCCGGAACGGTGCCCTGTGCGAGTTGAGCGACGCTCATGCCTGCCTCCCTGCGGAAACGGTGTCGGGGTCGATGAGCGCGCCGAGCAGGTCGGCGATCGCGTTCAGCACCACGAAGATGGCCACGAGGATCAGCGAGACGAGCTGCACGACCGGCAGGTCCTTGCGCGCCGCCGCCTCCGTGAGCAGCGAGCCGATGCCGCCGACGCCGAAGGCGACCTCGACGATGGCCGATGCGGCGAAGAGCCCGGCGATCGTGGTGCCCGAGATCGCGAGGATCTGCGGGGCCGCGTTGCGGAACACGTGCACGCCGAAGATGCGCGCCCGCGGGATGCCGCGCACCCGCGCGGTGTCCACGTGCTCCGAGTGCATCTGGGCGACGATCGAGCTGCGGGTCACCCGGCTGACGTACGCGATGAACATCACCGCGAGCGAGACCGCGGGCAGGACCAGGTGCCAGACCCGGTCCCAGCCGGCCGATCCCTCCCCGTAGACGGGGAACCAGCCGAGGCTCTTCGCGAAGATCCAGATGAGCAGGATCGCGACGACGAAGCCGGGCAGCGCCATGCCGAGCGCCGTGAGCATGCCGACCGCACGATCCACGGCGGGGCCGCGGGTCGCGGCGAGGATCCCCGATCCCACGCCCGCCACCAGGATGATGAGCACGGTCAGCAGCACGAGCTGCAGCGTGATCCCGAAGCGCGGCGCGACGAGCGTCAGCACATCGGTCTTGTAGACGAAGGATCTCCCGAAGTCGCCCGTGAAGACCCCGCCGAGCCACTGCAGGTAGCGCATCCAGATGGGGTCGTCGAGGTGGTACTCCGCTCGGATCTGCGTGATGAGCTCGGGGGTGGGCTTCGCACCCCCGGCGAGCGCCGCGATCGGGTCGCCGGGGGTCAGCAGCAGGGCCGAGAAGATCACGACGCTCGACAGGAAGAGCGTCAGCAGCAGGCCGCCGATCCTTCCCAGCAGCAGACGTGTCCAGTTCATGATGTGGTCATTCCTTCGGTTATTGCTCATCCGTCATCCTGCGTGCGTGGAATGCGCGGAACGTTGACGCGTTCCGCCCGAGCATTCCACGCGCGCAGGATGACATCGGTGGGGCGCTGACGCGCCCCACCGGCTTCACTTGCCGCCGAGATGGAGCGCCCAGGGGCTGCTATAGATGGCGATCGAGGTCACGGCGCCGCTCAGCTCGTCGTTCAGGTAGGTGGTCTGGTACGCGCCCGCCAGCGTCACCTGCAGCTGATCCGGGGCGAAGATCTCCTGCGCCGCCACGAACTCCTCCGCGGCGGTCTCGAGATCGGTGGCCGTGCGCGCCGCCTGCATGTGCGCGGTCACCCGCTCGTCGCTGTAGCCGCTCCAGTTGAACACGCCGCCGACCTCGGCGGGCAGCATGAACAGCGAGGGGTAGCCGTAGACGCCCGGCACCTCGAGGTAGCCCTGGGTCGAGACGAAGTCGACGCCCTCGCGGCCCGCGGGATCGTAGAACATCGCCCCGAAGTCGGCCGGCTGCATCTCGTCGATCTCGATGTCGACGCCGATCTCCTTGGCGGAACTCTGCAGGATCGTCGCGGTCTGCTGGAACTCCTTGGCGCCGGCCGGGATCGCGACGACGAGCGGGCGATCGAGCTCCTCGCCGCTCTCCTCGAGCAGCTCCCTCGCGCGCTCGATGTCCTTGCCCGGGGTCTCGAGCGCGTCGTAGCCGGCCTGGTAGATGTCGGCGGCCTCGAGGGAGGAGAAGCTGAACGGCGGCACCATGGTCTTCTGCACCTCGCCGAGGCCGCCCAGCACGGTGTCGATGTACTGCTCGCGGTCGATCGTGTAGCTGAGGGCCGCGCGGAACTTCGGATTGGCCGCCGGGCCCTCCGAGGTCGTGGGGCCGAAGCTGTACGAGGCGGTCGACGGGCCGAGCACGAGCGATCCCGCCCCCTCGCCTTCGAAGGCCTTGCGCGAGCTCGGCGAGACGTTGAAGGCGCCGTCGATCTCGCCCTGGGTGAGCGCCGTGGCGAGCGTCGAGCTGTCGGTCACGAAGACGAACTCGAGCTTCTGCACGAGGGGCGCGCCGCCCCAGTAGTCCTCGTTGGCCACCACCTCGATCGCGCTGCCGGGCTTCCAGCCGCCCGGCTCGAGCTCGAACGGCCCCGTGCACATGAGGCCCGCGTCGGAGGTGCCGAGTGCGGAGCCGACCTCGTCGCCGAAGGCCTTGCTCATGACCGCTCCGCCCTGGCCCGCGATCGCGTTGCGGAAATCGAGATCGGGGGCCGCGAATCTCACCGTCACCTGGTGCTCGCCCGTCTTCTCGATGCTCTGCACGAGCGCGAAGGCGCCGTACCACTGCGATTCGGGGTTCTGGCCCCGCTGCAGGCTGTACACCACGTCGTCGGCGGTGAGCGGCGAGCCGTCCCAGAAGCGCACGTCGTCGCGCAGCTCGATCACGAAGGTCACCGGATCGACGAACTCCGCGCTCTCGGCGACGCCGGGTTCGATCGAGAAGTCCGGCTGCAGCGAGAGCAGGTTGTCGCACAGGTTCGGGATGACGAGGTTGGCCGAGGATCCCGGGTCGAGCGTCGCCGGTTCGCCCTCGACGACGGACCAGGTCACCTGGTCCACGGGCTGAGTCCCGGCGGGCAGCGCGGCGACGAGTTGCGCCTCATCGACCGGGGCGTTCCCGCCGCCGGCCGTGCCGCCCTCGCGCGGCGCGCACGCGGTCACGGCCAGCAGCGCGGCGGTTCCGAGCGCCAGGCCCGCCAGCAGTCCACTTCGTTTCATGGGTTTCGTCCTTTCGGAATGCGGGCGGATCGTCCATGATCCGGCCCGGCTCTCATCTTAATATAACAGCGTTGTACATCAATGTTGCTTTTTGTTCGTAGCAGTCGCTAGGCTCGCGATATGCCCAAGGACATCGACCCCGAAGCCCGCCTCCGCGACATCGCCGACGCGACCGTGCGCGTCGCACGGTCCTCCGGCGCTCACGCCGTGACCATCCGCGCCGTGGCGCGCGAGCTCGGCGGTTCCACCACCCTCGTCACCAACTACCTGCCATCCCGGGCCGCCCTCATCCTCAACGTGCTCAACCGGGCGAGCGCCCGCTGGCGCGCCGAGTACGAGGCGTCCGCCGCCGGGCTCGACTCCGCGCAGCGCTTCGAGGCACTCGCCTCCTGGGAACCCGATCCCGACGACACCGAGCCCGTGCTGCGCGCGCTGATCCTCGAGATCGTCGCCAACGCCGACGTCGAGCCGACGCTGCGGGAGGCCCTGCGCCGGGAGTCGGAGGCGTACCGCGACGCCCTGCGGCAGGCCGCGACGGAGGCCGGCTTCGCCGATCCGGAACTCGCCGCCGACCTCGGCTACCTGCTGCTGCGCGGCGCCTACTTCGCCAACGCCGAGGACCCGGCCCACTGGACGGCGGAGAGCACCCGCACGGTGGTGCTCGCGGCGCTGCGCGCCCTGCCCCGCCGCAACACCTGAGCGCACAGACGCCTCGGCCGGGCGCCTCGCTCCTCCGCTCGCCCCCCTCATCAGCGCACCACGAACACCCGGATGCACACCTGGCCGTCCTCGTCACGGGCGAACCCGAGGAACTGGTGCTCGGCGAGCCAGCGGTGCGCCGGCGCATCGGTCTGGAACACCGGCGCCGTGCGGAAGTACACGTCCGGGTCGTCCTCGGGCACGTTCTCGCCGCGCTCCATGCGCGCGAGCGCCTCAGGCGCGGCACGGAAGTAGCCCCGGTTGAGCACCTCGATCACGGCGCCGTCGGCGGCACGGATCGCGTAGCGCGCCTCGAGCTGCGCCGTGCCCGAGCGCTCCACCGCCCAGTCGCCGCCCCCGGCGAGCACCTCGCCGCTCAGCAGCGGGCCCGCGACGGAGCCGCCCGTGATGGGCGTGAGCGTGAGCACCTCGTCGACGCCGCGGCCGATGTGCAGATCGGGATCGCAGTCGACCCGGATCTCGAAGGCGAACTCGAGCCGAGGCACCACCGGCCGGGGCGCGGCGGCGCTCACGCGAGCACCCCCTCGAGCACGGGCAGTTCGATCGCGAAGGCCTCGGGGCCGCCCACGACCAGGCTCTGCGTGTTGGCCTTCATGGCCTCTCCTCCCGTCCAGGGATCTCCGCCCGTGCCGGGCTGCGGCAGGAACTCCGGGTAGTCGCTGCTCGACACGTGCACCCGCAGGCGGTGGCCCGCTCGCAGGCGGTATCCGACCTGCCCGAGGTCGATCTCGAGGGTCTCGGGATCCTCGGCCCCGCGCAGCTGCAGCTGTCCGCGTGCGATGCGCAGCGCGGTGCCGTCGGGCGCGAGATCGAGCAGCCGCACGAAGCAGTCCATCACCGGGCCGCTCGAGCGCACGCGCGCCCGGGCCACGACGGGGCCGGCGAGGTCGACGTCGCGCTCCTGCGCGGGCGCGGTGAACACGAGCACATCGGCGCGATCGCCGATGGGCGCCTCGTCGGGGAGATGCAGCAGGTAGGAGAAGGCGTCGGGCACGCTCGAGGGCACGGGATCGGCGGGGTCGTGCTCCCAGTGCAGCTCGGCGGCGGCCTCCGGCCGGTCGGCGGCGAGCGCGCTCGCGGCGGTGGCGAAGCGGGTCTCGGTGCGCACGCCCTCGGGCGGCCAGGAGGCCGCGGTGCGCAGCTCCTCGGTGCCCGCCAGGTTCCAGGTGACGCGGGGCACATCCGCGGCCCGGCCGTTGCCGCGCACGAACACCTCGAAGAACTCCAGCGCGGGGTCGAGGTAGGCCGGCAGCATCGCGCGGATCTGCGCCTCGCTGCGATCCTCCACCCGGTCCTCGGCCGACTCCAGCAGCGCATGGTTCTCGTGATCGATCGATTCGACGCGCAGGTGGTGGTGCGCATCCCAGTTCGGGTGCCGCGCGATCTCCGCGACGTCGGCCCACGACAGCGGCGCGCAGTTGTCCCACCAGCCGATGGTGTGCAGCACGGGCACGGAGGGTCCGGCGAAGGCGCTGCCGCGCGGGAAGCGCCGCAGCGGGACCGGGTGCGGCACCCACTGGTCGTACGAGAGCGATCGCCGGCCGCGCTGCGCCATGAAGGCCTCGGCCTGCGCGGCGAAGTCGCGCCGCGCCCAGTCCGGCTCCCAGAGGAAGGTGTCGCCGCCGAAGAAGTGCGTGAGGGGGTACAGGTTCGTGATGCCCATCTCGACGCCGCGCGTGCGAGCGTCGGGATCCCGCCGCACCGGCTCCCCCAGCCGCGTGCCCGTGACCCGGGGCGCGATCGCCTTGAGTGCGGGATGCCCGCTCGCGGCGGCGGCCCACTGGGTGTAGCCGTAGTAGCTGTCGCCCCACATGGCCACGCGCCCGTTCGACCAGGGCTGGGCCGTGATCCACTCGAGGGTGTCGTAGCCGTCGTCCGCCTCGTTCACGAAGAGCAGCGCGTCGCCCTCGGAGCGGAACTTGCCGCGCACGTCCTGGGCCACGACCCGGTACCCGCGCGCGGTGAAGTACTCCGCGATGAGCGGGATGAAGGTGTAGGCGCCGCTCTTGTCGTAGGGCAGGCGGATGAGGATCGTGTCGCCGGGCGTGCGATCGGCGTCGGTGTCCGCCGCCGTGCCCGGCGTCCCCGCTGCCGCCGCGCTCCCCGCGCCCGCCGCCGCACCCCGGTCCCCCGCCGACGGGCGGACGGACGGCAGGTAGACGTCGGTGGCGAGATGGACGCCGTCGCGGGTGCGTACGCGCGCCTCCGTCGCCAGGGGGCTGACCGGCGCCGGGGCCAGGTGCAGGATCTGCGGCATGTCACTCCTTCGTGGGCGGAACCCGGCCGCCGTCGGCGACCGGACGTGAACACGTTAGGCCGACGATGCATATTTAGTCAAGTCAGACTAGACTAAATTTGTGAAATCGCATCGAGAGCAGCGGCGACACCCCGGCTCCCCGGAGACCGCGCCGCCCCTCCCGCACGTCTAGGCTGGGAACCCGACAGAACAGGAGCACGCATGGCACGCCCCTCCGTGGCCGATGAGCGCCGCGAGCAGATCATCGAGGCGACGCTGCGCACGATCTCGGAGCGCGGCATCAGCGGCACGACCCTGGACCGGATCGCCGACGCCGCGGGCATGTCCCGGGGCCACGTGCGCCACTTCGCGGGCAACCGCGATCGTCTGCTGGTCGACGCCGCGCGCGCCTTCTACGCCGACGAGACCGGCTCGCCCGCGATCCTGCCCGGCGTCGTCGACGACCTCGACGGCGCCCTCGACTACCTCTTCGGAGAGGAGTTCGCGAGCTCGAGCGCCGAGAACGCGATCGTGCTCGCGTTCGTCGAGCTCGCGCGCAGCGACTCGGACATCGCCGAGACGCTCACGGCGGCGTACGGCTCCACCCGCGACCGCCTCGGAGCCTTCATCGCGGCGGCGAAGCCCGACGCGGCCCCGGCCGCCCGCGATGCCGCGGCGCAGGGGGTGCTGACCGCGGCGCTGGGCAACGTCTTCATCGGGGACTTCGACCGCGACACCACGCGCACATCGCTGACGCGCGCGGCCGTGGACGCGCTGCTCGCCGCGCTGTAGCCCGCCATCCGGCACCGGCCCGGCGGCTCAGCGCACGGCCAGCCCCTCGACGAGCCGCGCGAAGGACTCGTACGCGCGCCGGGGGTCCATCGCCTGCGCCGCCACCCCGATGGCGGCCTCGCGCAGCGCCCCGACCAGCAGCACCGCGGCAGCCTCGGCGTCGATCCCCGCGTCGACGTCGCCCGACGACTGCGCCTGCTCCAGCGCCTCGCGGATCGACAGGATGCTCGCACCCGAGCCGATGCCGCGCTCGGCGCCGTCCACGATGAGCGTCGGGCCCGAGACGTTGTAGAAGTGGCCGATGCGCGCGTCGACCGCCAGGTCGAACATCGCACGGGCGTGCGCCACGATCCGCCCCCGCCAGTCGCCCGCGGCGAGCACGGCCTCGCGAGTGCGCTCCACGAGCTGTTCGCCGAGCCTCGCGTACGCGGCTCGCAGCAGTTCGTCGCGCCCGCCCGGGAAGTGCGCGTAGACGGTGCCGCGCGAGATCCCGGACTCGGCCGAGATGCGATCGATCGTCGTCTCCGCGAGGCCTCCTGCCGCGACCACGGCGAGCACCGCGTCCACGAGCTCGCGCCGCGTGCGCAACTGCTTCCGCTCGCGCAGACTCGTCGGCCGGCTCCCGCTCTCCCCGTTCACACTGCTCATTCTAGAGACCACCCCTTCGTGAGAGCGTCCGCTGCGCGAACCGGATCCGGGACTTGTGCGGGCCGCTCCAACTTTCTATACTCTGAGTATAGATTTCTGCCGGGATCCCCGCAATCCCGCCAGTCTCGCGAAAGGAACCGCATGATCACCGTCGATCTCACCGCCGCGACCGAGCTCGCTCGCGAGGCGCTCGCCGAGTTCGGCCTCGCGCCGGACACCGCACTTACCCTGCTGAAGCAGCGCGAGAACTTCGTGTTCTCCCTCAGCCACGGCGGGTCCGACTACGTGCTGCGCGTGCACCGCCGGGGGTACCACAGCGACGAGGAGCTGGGCTGCGAGCTCGACTTCGTGCGCGCGCTGCACGGCGAGCGCGTCGCGGTCCCTCACTTCGTGACCACGACCGACGGCCGGGGCTTCTGCGTGGTCGGCACGGCCCACCCGGCCGGTGCGCACCAGGTCGACCTGCAGCACCTCATCCCCAACCACGGCAACTTCGGCGACGAGCGCACCGGAGTCGCCGGCACCGCCGCGATCGACCCCGCCGACTTCGCCGAGCTCGGACGACTCTCGGCGCAGGTGCACGAGGCCACCGAGCGCTCGGGCTACACGATGGCGGTGCCGCGCGACGACTGGGATCTCGACGGCCTCGTCGGCCCCGAACCCGCCTGGGGCGACCCCCTGCGCATCGCCGAGCTCGTGGGCGAGGATCGCGCCGCCGTCGTGGCCGCGATCGCGCGCATCCGCGAGGCGCTCGGCGCCTACGGCGCCCCCGCGCACCGCTTCGGCCCCATCCACGCCGACCTCACACCCGAGAACGTGCTGCGCACGCCCGGCGGTCTCGTGCTCATCGACTTCGACGACTTCGCGGCCGGCTGGCACCTCTTCGACCTCGCCACGGCGCTCTACTTCTACACCCCGCACCCCCGCTACGCCGAGTACCGCGCGGCGCTCTTCGGCGGCTACGAATCGGTGCGGCCGCTCGATGCCGCCGACCGGGAGGTCTTCCCCGCGATCCTGCTGGCCCGCGGCCTGACCTACCTCGGCTGGTCGGCCGACCGGCGCGGCGAGCCGACCGCGGAGTGGCACGCCACCACGGTGCTGCCCCACGTCGTCCGGCTGTCCCGCGAACTCGTCGGGTGATCCCGACCCCCGGCGCAGTGCCGCCACCGCGGATCGCGCGCACACGCTGGCGCGTCTGCTCTCAAACGATCCGTGCCCGCTCAATCACCGACCACCAGGAGCCCCCAATGACCTCCAACGCCGAACTCGTCGAACGCCGCAACCGCACCATCGGCCCCTACTCCCCGCTCTTCTACACCGAGCCCCTGCAGTTCGTGTCGGCCAAGGGCGTGTGGTTCACCGAGGCCAGCGGCGAGCGCTACCTCGACGGCTACAACAACGTGCCCCACGTGGGCCACTGCAACGACCGCGTGGTCGCCGCGCTCGCCGAGCAGGCCGCCACGCTCAACGTGCACACGCGCTACCTCAACGAGCGCGTGATCGACTACTCCGAGCGGCTGCTCGCCACGTTCGAGCCCGGCCTCGACCGCATCTTCTTCGGCAATTCGGGATCCGAGGCCAACGAACTCGCCATCCGCATCTCGCGCCAGCTCACGGGCAGCACCGGCATGATCGTGTCCGACTACAGCTACCACGGCACCACGATCACGCTCGCCGGCCTGACCACGGGGCTCGAGACCGCGGTCCCCCTCGACCCGAACGTGCGCACGCTGCGGATCCCGGATCTCGATCGCGATCCGCGACCCGAGGCCGAGGTGCTCGCCGAGACCCTCGCCTCGCTCGACGCGTCGATCGCCTCGCTGCAGGAGGCGGGCTTCGGCGTCGCGGCCTGCCTCTTCGACCCGCTGTTCTCGACCGAGGGCATGCCCCGCCTCCCCGAGGGACTCGTGCGGGGCATCGTCGAGCGCGTGCGCGCGGCCGGCGGCATGGTCATCGCCGACGAGGTGCAGAGCGGTTTCGGGCGCACCGGCACCCACATGTGGGGGCACCAGTACGCGGGCATGGAGGCGGACATCGTGACCATGGGCAAGCCCATGGGCAACGGCCATCCGATGTCGGCGGTGGTGACGAGCGAGGACGTGCTGGATCGCTTCGGATCGCAGAACGAGTTCTTCAACACCTTCGCCGGCAATCCGGTCTCGGCAGCCGTCGGCGAGGCGGTGCTGCTCGAGATGGAGGAGGAGCGGCTCATGGCGCGGGCGAAGACCCTCGGCGACGAGGCGGCCTCCCGCTTCCGGGAGTTCGCCGACCGGTACGATTTCGTGCGCTCGGCCAAGGGCGTCGGCATGTTCCTCGGCCTCGACTTCGCGGTGGACGGCGAGCCCGCTCCGCAGCTCGCGAAGCAGGTCGTCGAGGCCATGAAGGCGCGCAGGGTGCTCATCTCGAGGATCGGGAGGGACGAGAGCGTGCTCAAGGTGCGCCCGCCGCTCGCCTTCGGTCCGGAGGAGCTGCCGATCCTCCTGGACGCGCTCTCCGATGCGCTGTCCGATGTGTAAGGTGTATCCTCTCGGCAGGTAGATCGAAGAAGGTGATTGACTGTGCAGATCGCTCCGCAACGAGGCGGCGCTTCGCGCCCCGAGTCTCGCCCCGCCCAGGTCGATAGTCTCGGCGTCTTCCGCAATCTGGTGTCGTCGTCGTTCGTGCCGCTGCGCATCAGCACCGAGCGCGACGACGCGTTCTCGGCCCGGCTGACCACGGCCGACGCCGACGACATCGTCTTCACGGAGGTCGCCGCGAGGCCGCACCTCGTGGAGCGCACCCCCGAGACCATCGCCGACGGCGGCAGCGGCTACTACAAGGTGAGCCTGCTGCTCTCGGGCAGCAGCATCCTGGTGCAGGACGGCCGCGAGCTCGTGATGCGACCGGGCGACCTGACGGTGTACGACACGTCGCGCCCCTACTCGCTGCTGTTCGGCGAGGAGTTCCGCAACCTCATCATGATGTTCCCGAAGGACCGGCTCGACATCCCGATCCCCTTCACGGAGCAGCTCACGGCCGTCTCGTTCGCGCAGGAGCACAGCGGACTCACCCCGGTCATCACGACCTTCCTGTCGCAGTTCCCCGCCCAGCTCACGCAGCTCTCAGACCGCGTGCGCGCGAAGCTCGCCCACACCAGCCTCGACCTCATGGGAACGCTCTTCTCCAGCATTCTCGACGCGGATCCCGGGCAGCGCGACCCGCACCAGGTGCTGCTGCAGAAGATCTACAGCCACATCGACCTCCACCTCGCGTCGCCCGACCTCTCCCCCGGCAGCATCGCGGCCGCGCACTACATCTCGACGCGCCACCTGCACTCGCTGTTCCGCCAGGCCGACACGACGGTGTCGACCTGGATCCGCGAGCGGCGGCTCGAGCGCTGCCGCACCGATCTGCTCGATCCGGTGCTCAGCGACCGCACGGTCTCCGCGATCGCGGCGCGCTGGGGCTTCACCGACGCCGCGCACTTCAGCCGCGTGTTCAAGGCGAGCTACGGCGTCTCCCCCAGCGAGCTGCGCCGCTTCTGAGCTGGAGCGCTTCCGAGCCGCGCGGCCCCGATCCGCGGGGATCCCGACCCGCGCACCGGTGATCCCGCACGGCCTCCGCGGCCGAGCAGAGGACCGGTGCGCCTCCTCAGCGCCGCTCCGGCGCACGACGAAAGGACCCGGCTCCGTGCCGACCGAGCACTCCCCCTCGACCGCCATCGATTTCCTCTACCTCGACGAGCCCGACATGATCCGCGCCGGCGTCACGGACATGGCCGAGTGCGTCGACACCATGGCCGACGTCCTCGCCCTCTTCTCACGCGGCGATTATCGTCTGGCGGGCAGCGACAACATCTCCCACGGCGCGCAGGTGTTCTTCCCGCGCGATGAGACCTTCCCCGGCATGCCGGTCGACGGCCCGGACCGCCGTTTCATGGCGATGCCCGCCTACCTCGGCGGCGACTACCGGATCGCCGGCTGCAAATGGTACGGATCCAACGTCGAGAACCGCCAGCGGGGCCTGCCGCGCTCCATCCTGATGTACACCCTCAGCGACAAGGACACCGGCGCGCCGCTCGCGATCATGAGCGCCAACCTGCTGAGCGCCTACCGCACCGGCGCCATGCCGGGGGTCGGCGCCCGCTATCTGGCCCGCGAGGATGCGGCGGTGATCGGCATCGTCGGTCCGGGTCCCATCAACCGGGCCTCGCTCGAGGCGTTCGCCGCGGTGCGCCACGGCATCGGCACCGTGCGGATCGCGGGCCTCGTGCAGGCCGACGTCGACGCCTTCATCGCGTGGGCGAGGGAGAAGTTCCCGCAGATCACCACGATCGAGCAGGTGCCCGACATGGAGACCGCCGTGCGCGGCTCCGACATCGTCAGCATCGCCGTGCCCAGCCCCTCGGGATCCGAGAACTACCCCCGCGTCGAGAACGACTGGGTGAAGCCCGGCGCCCTGGTCTTCAGCCCCTCGCACCTCGCCCTCGACGAGGCCCTCGTGGCCCGCGCCCGCCACGTGGTCGACGCCCGCCGCATCTACGAGGCCTGGGCCGACGAGGTCGCGGCCCCGGCGTACGAGACCGTCGGCCTCTGGGGTGTGCACCTCGTCGAGCGGGTGCGCGACGGCCGCATGGCCTCCGAGCGCTTCGAAGAGCTCGGCGAGATCATCCAGGGCACCGCGGCGGGACGCCGCGGCGACGACGAGGTCTTCGTCTTCGTCACCGGGGGCATCCCGCTGCAGGACCTCGCGTGGGCGGCGAAGGTCTACCGCAACGCCGTGCGCGACGGCATCGGCACCAGGCTCAAGCTCTGGGACGAGCCCGCCCTGGCCTGATCCGCGAGGCGCCTAGGACGGCGGCGCCGACCGGCGCCCCCCGCGCCCGAGCAGCAGCACGCCGGCGAGGAGCGCGATGAGCCCCGCCGCCAGTGCCGTCGCGGGCGAACCGGCGCCCGCCCCGGAGAGTGCCGCCTGGGGACCGGCCGGCCCGGGGTCCGGCGTCCCGGTCGGGGGATCCGGCGGCTCCGTCGGCCCGGGCGGTTCGGGAGCGCTCCCGGCCGCCACGTCGACCGTCGCGGTCGCGGTGTCGTTGCGCGGCTCCGGGTCGGCGGTCGCCGCGGTGACCGTCGCCGTGTTGCGCAGCACGCCCTCGGCATCCGCCACGACGGAGGCGAGCACGAGCGAGCTGCGGACGCCGCCGCTGGGGATGGCGTCGTACGCGCAGGAGATCCGCCGTCCCTCGATCGCGCACGCACCGGTCGCGCTCACGGGGGTGAGTCCGTCGGGGAGCACGTCGTCCACCACCGCATCCGCGGCCGCCGAGGGGCCGTTGTTGAGGACGGCGAGGACGAAGACCGCCGTCCCGCCCGCCGCCGGCGCGGGGGTCAGCGCCGTCTTGATCATCCGGAGATCGGCCGCGGTCGCCACGTCGGAGGTCGCCGTGCCGGTGTTGTCGGCGGGGTTCGGGTCGTCCGTCTCGCTGGTGGCGGTCGCCGAGTTGAGAATCGTCCCCGCCGCATCGTCCGCCACCCGCACGCGGACGACGATGCTCCAGGTCGCCTGCGGCGCCAGTGCGTCCCGCTCGCAGACGATCTCCTGCCCCGTGACCGCGCAGACGCCCGCGGCGGGGCCGACCGACTCGATCTGCAGCCCGCCGGGGACGACGTCCTCCACGGTCACGGCACTCGCCGAGGAGGGGCCGTGATTCGTCACCCGGATCAGGTAGGCGGCCGGGGCCCCCGCGATGAGCGCGTCGGGCGACACGGCCTTCATCGTCATCAGGTCGGCGCTCGCGCTCACGGTCGTGGAGGCCGTCGCGACGAGCTCGTCCGAGGCTCCCGGTGTCGCCGAGGAGATCTGGGCGCGATTGACGAGCACGGCGCCGTCGGGCGTTCGGGGGTCCACCTGGACGGTGATCGTGAAGGCGCGCGCCTCCTCCGGAGCCAGATCGCCCAGTGCGCAGCGCACGAGCTGCGGCCCCGCTCCCGTCGCGACGCACGTCGCGTCCGCGGCGCTGAGGAACCGGGTGCCGCGGGGCAGGGCGTCGACGACGACCGCGGACCGGGCGGTCGAGGGGCCCGCGTTGGCCGCTTCGAGCGAGTAGGTGAGCTCGTTCCCCGCGGTGACGACGGCCGGAGCCGACTTGATCGGGCTCAGGTCGGCCCGAGCGACGGTGCGCACGACGGCGGTCGCTGCGTTGTTCGACGCGGTGGGATCGTCGTCCGCGACGATCCTCGCCGTGTTCACCAGCAGCCCCGCGGGCGCCGAGGGATCGAGGATCCCCACCACCAGGATCGTCCACGCCTCTCCGCTCGCGAGTTCGTCGAGGGTGCAGTGCACCTCGTTCGAGGTGCCGGAGTCGCAGGACCCGGCGGACGGGGTGACCGCGGACACCTGCACGGAGGCGGGCACGGCATCGCTCAGCTCGAGGTTCCGGGAGGCGCCCGGCCCGGCGTTGCGTGCGACGATCTCGAAGGTCACCGTCCCTCCGGCCGCGGCGGTCGCGGGGTCCGCCGTCTTCGTCAGCGACACGTCCGCGGCGGCGTCGACGTTCAGCGTGTACGACGCCTCGTCGTTGGACGGCTCGGGGTCGGTGCCGTCGTGCGACACCGTCGCGGTGTTGACGATCCGCTCGTCGGGAGCCGCGGCGTCGACGGTCGCCGAGTAGGCGAGCTCCGCGGTCCGCCCCGCGCCGAGTGCGCCGAGTGAGAAGACGAGCGTTCCGTCGGCGAACCGGCAGGTGCCCGCCGGCGTCGCGCAAGAGCCGGCGACGTACTGCAGGTCGCCGGGGATCGGATCGGTGACGACGACGCCCGCGGCGTCGGACGGACCGGTGTTGCGCACCAGCACGGTGTACTCGACCGTGTCGCCGTTGCTCGCGGTGGCGGGCGACCCGGTCTTGGCGATCGAGAGGTCCGAGACGGCCAGGATCTCGGCGGTCGCCGTCGAGGTGTTGTTCGCGGTGTCCGGGTCCGCGGTGCCGCTGAGCACCTCAGCCGTGTTCGAGAGCTCGCCGGTGGCCGAGGCGGCGAGGAGTCCGCTCACCCGCACCGTGGCGGTGCCGGAGGCCGTGAGGGTGCCGAAGTCGCAGCTGACGGTCCCGCCCGTCTCGGCGCACTCGCCGAGGTCGGTCGACGCCGAGACCTCCGAGAGCGCAGGCGGCAGCTCGTCCGCGAGCGCGGCGGCGACGGCCTCCGCGGGGCCGCGGTTCTCGACCGCGATCGTGTACTCCACCGGCTGCCCCGCGACGACGGGATCGGTGCCGAGCGTCTTCGTCACCGCCAGGTCCGCGGCCGGAGCGAGCACCTCCACCGCGGCCGTCGCGGAGTCGTTCGACGGATCGGAGTCGGTCGTGGTCGTCGTGACGGCGGCCGTGTTCTCGATCCGGGATCCCGCGAACGCCGAGTCGATCCGCGCGGTGACCACTCGGGTGAACGAGGCGCCGGCCGCGAGGGTGCCGACCGCGCAGGAGACCTCCCCGCCCGTGACGGTGCAGTCGTCGGCGGGGCTCACCGACACGTCCTCCAGACCGGACGGAAGCGGATCCACCAGTTGCACCCCGGCCGCGCTCGAGGGTCCGTCGTTGTGCGCGGTGAGGGTGAACGCCACGGTGTCGCCGGGGGCCGCGGAGGACGGTTCGGCCGTCTTCGTCACCCCGACGTCGGCCGCGACGCCCGCGGGCACGGTGTCGACGACGTGGTTGTTGTCGTAGCTGCTGTCGTTCGCGGCCTGCAGGTCCGCGACGCTCGCCACCGAGGAGGCGCTCAGCACGGTCACGACGAGGGTCAGCGTCACCGTCGACCCGCTCGGGACATCGCCGATCGTGCAGTAGTAGGTGCGCTCGTCGTGGGTGCAGGAGCCCCGGGTCGTCGACAGCGACACGAACTCCGAGGCGTCGCCGAACTCGTTGAAGTTGCCGTTGACGGCCACACTCGTCCCGGTATCGGGGCCGAGATTGGCGACGCGTATCGTCCAGGTCAGCTCGCTCCCGGTGACCGCCGGGGTCGGCGAGGCGCTCTGCGAGAGCTCGAGGTCGGTACTGCCCGCGGCGAGCGCGGGAGCGGCGAAGACGATCGATCCGCCGAGCGCCACGGCGACGGCGAGCAGCAGCGCGAGCACCCGCAGCGCTCGGTCCCCCAGGACTGATGCGAACATGTCCACATCCTAGGAGGTCGCGCGAAGACTCGTCCGTCGTACTGCGCGCAGCCGCAGAATCCGTGGCCGGTGGACCCCGCCGCCGCGTTCGCTGCGCTTCGCTCCGCGCAGCCCGGCAGGACCGCCGAGGCGACCCCGGGGCGAGGACCCTCCGGGCGTCGGCCCCACCCGGATCCGTGTTTTCGGGCCCGCACCGAAACCGAGTCGTGATACTCGTTGACCACCAGTGCACGGGCATTGTCTGTAGCGGTGCTGATCGATTCGCCGGGCCCGGCATGTGTCTACAGTGGTAGCAGATTCCGAGCGACGAGGCTCGCCCGCCGTGCTTCGTCCTCGGGAGACCGCTGTTTCGACTCCCCGAAAGGAAGCCGGGCCAATGACGACCCCCGACGCCGGCACCGCCGCAGCCGACCCGAACGAGTGGCGCACCTACGACGAATTCGCCGCCGGCATCGACACCTTCCGGTTGCCGAACACCGGCCTGGAGGGCCGCTCGCTCGGCCTCGCCCTCGACGACGGCTCCCGGCTCGAGCTGACCTTCGGCGCCGACACCGTGCGCTGGAGCGCAACGGGCGCCTTCGCCACCGACGGCGAGCTGAGCGACCCCTACGACGCGGTGCGCGTGCGCGAGGACGTCGTCTTCGTCAACCTGCCCATCGAGTCGCGCGAGCGCGAGGCCATCACCGTCGTGTACTCGGAGACGACGCACCGCGCGCTGGTCGCACGCTCCGAGATCGGCGAGCGGGACGTCGAGGGAGAGCCCCGCGTGGGCCAGACCTTCTGGTCGGCCGTCACCGACGCGGGTGAGGCGAGCGGGGATGCGCCCGGCCCGTCGCGCGACCTGATCGGCATGCGCAACCTCTACCGCTACAGCCCCCACCACCTCTACGAGCACGTCTACATCTCGAGCGAGCGCTACGCCTGGCAGTGCGTGCAGGGCGTGCAGCGCGGCCACGGCGACATGGACATGTCGACCGTCTGGAAGTTCTCCGACGGCCTCTACCTCTTCTGCTTCCGCGAGTTCCGCATCGCCGTGGCGAGCGTCTGGCTGCACGACCTCGGCTATCGGCTCCGCACGACCGGCGTCTTCCTCGGCATCACCGGCGACGGGCGCGCCGAGCACTCGCGCGCGGGCGGCCACATCTACCCGATCGGCACCGTCAGATACCCCGACGTGCAACCGGTCTGATCCCGACCCACTGCTTCACACCCCACCCATCCATCCGAGAGGACACACCATGAAATCACGCATCCTGGGCGCTGCCGCGCTGACCGCGGCAGCCGCACTCGTGCTGAGCGGCTGCGCAGGCGGTGAGAGCGGCGAGGGCGCGCCGATCAAGCTCGGCTCGGTCAACACGATCAGCGGCCCCGCCACCTTCCCCGAGGCCTCGGAAGCCGCGAAAGCGGTCTTCGACCAGGTCAACGCCGACGGCGGCATCAACGGCCGCATGATCGAGTACAAGGTCACCGACGACAAGGCCGATCCCGCGACCGCGACCGCCTCGGCGCGCGAGCTGGTGGGCAGCGACGAGGTCGTCGCACTCGTCGGCAGCGCCTCCCTGCTCGACTGCGAGATCAACGCGGGCTACTACGAGCAGGAGGGCGTGCGCTCGATCCAGGGCATCGGCGTCGATCCGGGCTGCTTCAGCTCGCCGAACATCGCACCCACCAACATCGGCCCCTTCAACGACACCACGCTCACCATGCTCTACGGCTCGGAGGAGCTCGGCCTCGAGAACCTCTGCGTGCTCACGAGCGTCATCGGATCCACCGGCCCCGCCTACCAGGCGGCGGTCGACCGCTGGAGCGAGATCACCGGCAAGCAGCCCACCTTCGTCGACGACACCGTGCCCTACGGCGGCGCCGACTACACGCCCTACATCGTGAAGGCGCGCGAGGCGGGCTGCGACGGCATCGTCGCCAACTCCGTCGAGCCCGACGCCATCGGCCTGATCAAGGCGGCCAACCAGCAGGGCTGGGACGACGTCACCTTCCTCCTCCTCACCTCGGTGTACAGCGAGAGCTTCGCGGCCGCCGTCGACAACAGCGCGGCCGGCGTCTACGTGCCCGCGGAGTTCTACCCCTTCACCGAGGACAGCGACGTCAACGCCGACTGGAAGGCGCTGATGGAGGAGAACGACATCACGCTCACCTCGTTCAGCCAGGGCGGCTACCTCGCCGCGACCTTCATGGTGGAGGTGCTCCAGAGCATCGAGGGCGACATCACCCGCGACAGCGTCAACGAGGCGCTGAGCGCCATGGATCCGATCGCGAACCCCATGATCGCCTTCGAGTACCAGTTCGACAAGATCGCCGCGCAGGACTACCAGCCGGGCGGCTGGCCGGTCGTGCTGAAGTCCGGCACCAATGCCTGGGAGCAGGCGGCCGACGACTGGCTGCTGATCCCCGCGAACTGACGCTCCGGCCGCAGGCCAGTTCGTCCCGCACCCAATCGCTGCCGGTCGGAGCGAGCGGAGCGAATCGACACCGATCCTCGTGAGGATCCCGATTCGCTCCGCTCGCTCGATCGGCGGCCAGCTCCGAAGGATTCCCATGCTTCACAGTTCCCACCCGCGACCCGTCCCGCGGAGGCGGCCGTGAACAGCGGCGCGCTGCTGCAGGGCGCGCTCTCGGGCCTCGCCGCGGGCGGCGTGTACGCGGTGTTCGCCGTCACGCTGACCCTCATGTCCCGCCTCGTGCGCGTCGTCAACTTCGCGCAGGCGGCCACCGGCATGTTCGCCGCCTTCATCGCGGTCTGGTTCGCCAGCAGACTCGGCATGCCCGTCTGGCTCGCGACCCTCGCCGGCATCCTGGTCGGAGCGCTGCTGGCCGCCATCATCGGCTGGATCGCCGCGACCTGGCTCTCCGAGGCCGACCTCTCGACCCGCTCCGCGATGACCGTCGGCCCCTTCCTGCTGCTGATGTCGCTCTCCTACATCATGTTCGGCAACAAGCCCCAGCCCTTCGCTCCCATCTTCAACGGGCCCGCGTTCACGATCGCCGGAGTCGTGGTGAGCTGGGTCACCGTCATCACGGTGTCCCTGGCCGTCATCGTCGCCCTGGCCTCGGCGCTGGTGCTGCGCAAGACGACGATCGGCACGAAGCTGCGCGCGCTGTCCGACCGGCCCACCACCGCCGAGCTCATCGGCATCTCGTCGAAGCCGCTCGCGATCGGGGTCTGGGCCGTCACCGGCGCGATCAGCGCCGTCACGATCCTCATCATCGCGCCCACCCAGTCGAACGACGCGGTCAGCCTCTCCATGCTGATCATCCCCGCGGCAGCTGCCGCACTGCTCGGCGGCTTCAAGCGGCTCGACCTCGCCGTCGTGGGCGGACTGCTCCTCGGCCTCGTCAACGGCATGGTGGCGCAGGTCAACGAGCTGGCGCTCGTGCGCAACTTCGTACCGCTCCTGTTCATCGTGATCCTGCTGCTGTGGTCGCAGCGAAAGGAGGTGTGGGATGCTGCTCGCTGACCGACGCCTGCGCAACGTCCTTCCCATCGCCGTCGCAGTTCTCTCGCTCGGCATCGCCTGGGCGCTGAGCGTGGGGCTCTCCGGCTACACGGTCTACCTCGCCATCAGCATGGTGACGGCCACGATCTCGATCCTCGGCCTCGGCGTGGTCACCGGCTCCGCCGGCATCATCGCGCTGTGCCAGCTCACCTTCGGCGCCATCGGCGCGTGGGTGGTCACCTTCCTCAACAAGAACGAGGTCCCCGGCGGGTTCGTGGTGTGGCTGATCGCCGGAGCCGCAGTGGCGGCGCTCGCCGGCGTGCTCCTCGGCCTCCCGGCTCTGCGCCTGCGCGGCGTCAATCTCGCGGTGGTCACGCTCGGCGCCGCCGCCGCGTTCGACGTGCTGCTGGTGCAGACCCAGTTCCCCGGGCAGACCGAGGGGCTCTCGGTGGCGCGCCCCGGCCTCTTCTCGAGCGACCGGGAGTACTTCTTCTTCGCGATGATCGTGCTCATCGTCTGCGCGTACCTGGTCTTCCTGCTGCAGCGCAGCCGCGTCGGCAGCAGCTGGAAGGCGGTGTCGTTCTCGGAGCGCGGCACGGCCGCCGTCGGCCAGAGCGTGCGCCTGGCCAAGCTCTCGGCCTTCGCCGTGAGCGCCGCGCTCGGCGGCGTCGCGGGCGGCCTGCTCGCGGGCCAGGTCGGCATCCCCTACGCCTCGAGCTTCACGCCGATCATGTCGCTCGCGCTGTACATCCTCGCGGTGATGAGCGGTGCGTACCTCATCGACATGGCGGTCTTCGGCGGCGTGCTCTGGGTGCTGGTGCCCGAGCTGCTCAAGCGCTGGGGCGTGCCCCAGGACTGGGGCTTCGTCATCTTCGGCGTGCTCGGCATCCAGGCGCTCACGAGCGGATCGAATCTCGGTGAGGCGATCCGGGGCGGCATCCGCAAGCGGGCCGGCAAGCGGGCCGCCGCAGCCGCCGCAGCCGCTGCGGCCGCACCCGGCGACGTGGGCACGAGCGTGCTCGACGTCTTCGCGGTGCCCGAGGCCTCCGAGCCGATCCCCGCCGACGCCGAACCGGTGCTCGAGGTGCGCGGCCTCGGCGTGCAGTTCGGCGCGCTCAAGGCCAACGACGATGTGTCGCTGCGGGTCAAGCCGCGCAGCATCATGGGCCTCATCGGCCCGAACGGCGCCGGCAAGTCGACCTTCGTCGACGCCGTCAGCGGGTTCCTGCCCCAGCACACCGGCACCGTGCTGCTCGACGGCGAGGACATCACCCGCCTCTCCCCCGTGGCCCGCGCCCGCAAGGGTCTGCGCCGCACCTTCCAGCAGGATCGCGTGCCGCCCCAGCTGACGGTCGAGGCGTACGTGCGCTTCGTGGCGCGCAAGCGCCTCGATCACGACGAGCTGGCCGACGCGCTGGCGTTCCTCGGCTGCCCGCCCCCGGAGGCGCCGCTCGCGAGCGTCGACGTCGGCACGCGCCGGCTCATCGAGGTCGCCGCGGCCGTCCTGTCGGGGCCGCGCGTGCTGATCCTCGACGAGCCCGCCGCGGGCCTCTCCCACGAGGAGCACCTGCAGTTCGGGCACCGGCTCACCCGGATCCCGTCGCGCTTCGACACGGCCATCGTGCTCATCGAGCACGATCTCGACCTCGTGCGGTCCGTGTGCACCGAGCTCACCGTGCTCGATTTCGGCAAGGTGCTCGCGCAGGGACCGAGCAAGGAGGTCCTCGACGACCCGGCCGTGATCGCGGCCTACATGGGAGATGCGGAGATGACGCAATGAGCGAACTGCAACTGAGCGGCGTCACCGTGAGCCGCGGAGCCGGCCCGGTGGTCTCCGACGTCGACCTCACACTGCGCCAGGGCGAGATCCTGGCGCTCGTGGGGCCGAACGGCGCGGGCAAGACCAGCCTGCTCGAGTCGGTCTCCGGGGTCATCGCGCACTCCGGGGGCGACATCGCCGTCGACGGGGAGTCGATCGCCAGGTGGAAGCGGGTGCAGCGCTCGCGCGCCGGCATCGCGCACATCGAGCAGGGGCGGGCCATCTTCCCCTCGCTCACGGTGCGCGAGAACCTGCTGCTCACCGCGAAGACCGAGTCCGCGCTGCAGGAGGTGCTGCAGTCCTTCCCGGAGCTCGAGAAGCGCATCAACTCGCAGGCGGTGCTGCTCTCGGGCGGCGAGCAGCAGATGGTGGTGCTGGCGCGCGCCTTCGCCTCGAGGCCCCGCTTCCTGCTGATCGACGAGATGTCGCTGGGCCTGGCCCCCGTGGTCTTCATGCGACTGCTGCCGCTGATCCAGCAGTTCGCCGAGTCGGGCGTGGGCGTGCTGCTGGTCGAGCAGTTCACGCACCTGGCGCTCGGGATCGCCGACGACGCGATGGTGGTCTCGAGCGGCCGCGTGAGCCACGCGCAGGGCCCGGCGGCCGAGCTCAAGGACGACGAGGCCCTGCTGCGGCGGGCCTACCTCGGCGGATGATCCGCCGGCCGGGCGGAGCGCGACCCGCCGTTCGGGGTCCGCTTCCCTCGCTCGAGCAGCCGAAACCGTCGTCCTGCGCAAGCTCCGCGAGTCGCAGGATCCATGCTCCACGTCCTGGATCCTGCGACTTCGCGCAGGATGACACGTGGCCGCCCCATCAGCCGGTCGGGAGTCCGCTTCGCCCGCTCAAGCAGCGGCCGCGGGGGCCTCGTACACCACCTCGCCGTCGAACACGGTCAGCGCGACGCCGATCCCGGTGAGGTGCTCGGGATCCATGGCGCCCGGGTCCGCGTCGAGCACCACGAGGTCGGCGACCTTGCCGGGCTCGAGCGAGCCGCGCCAGTGCTCCGCGAAGCTCTGCCGCGCCGCGTTGATCGTGTACGCCCGCAGCGCCGTCGCGAAGTCGACGCGCTGATCGGGTCCCGACACGCGGCCGGTCGCCTTCGACCTGCGCGTCATCATGCCCGCGATCCCGGCCAGCCAGTCGGGCGGCGTCACCGGCGCGTCGGAGCTGGCGCAGAAGGTGGCGCCGGACTCCGCGGCGGAGCGCGTGGGCCACTGGCGGGCCGAGAGCTCCTCCCCCACGATGGTGTCCATGAGGTCGGTGATCTGGGCCTTGATGCCGGGGTTCATGTTGACGCCGTAGCCGCGCTCGCCGAGCTGCGCCAGCCGCTCGTCGGAGATGAAGTCGCCGTGGATCACGTAGTGCCGGGCGTCCTCGCGGGGGTGCCGCTCGTTCGCGCGCACGAAGGCGTCGACCGTGATGTCGATGCCGTGGTCGCCCGTCACGTGCACGCCGGCCTGCAGGCCGAGCCGATGCACCGCGTCGATCGCGCGGCGCAGCTCCGCCTCCTGCAGCGGCTCGCTCGCCCCGTGGACGCACAGGGCTCCGTGGCCCCGCGAGGGGCCGTACGGCTGCCACATGTAGGCCGTCTCGTTGGGCGGCACGCCGTCCGCGAAGAGCTTCACCCCGATGATGCCGAGCCGCTGCGGGTCGCGTGGAGGGTGCGCGGCGAGCTGATCCCGCACCCGCTCCTCGAGGCGATCCGCCGACTCGCCCATCGCGAGCGGCAGCAGCAGTGCGGACACGCGCGCGGTCAGCTCGCCGCTCTCCAGGAGCTCCTCGTAGGCGCGCAGCGCCTCGGAGCCGAGCGCACCGCCGAGGATGCCCTCGCCGCCCGGGCCGAGCCCCGGTTCGGTGTAGGCGGTGATGCCCGCCGCGTTGAGCCGCCGCACCGCGTCGGCGATCGCCTGCCTGCGCACCGCGTAGTCGGCGCGCGGGATCCCGGACTGCACGAGATCCTGGGCGCCCTCGCGCAGGATCCCCGTGGCCTCGCCGGCGTCGTCGCGATCGATCACTCCGCCGGCGGGCGCGACGGTTCCGGCGGTCACCCCGGCGAGGCGCAGCGCCTCGCCGTTGACCCAGCTCATGTGCCCCGAGAAGTCCGTGAGGCAGACGGGGTGCCCGGGGGCGATCTCGTCGAGGTCGAGGCGGCCGGGCAGCGAGCGCTCCCCCGAGAGGCACTCGTCGAGGTATCCGGTGTCCCAGCCCTGGCCGACGATCCACTCGCCCGCGGGGCGCGAGGCGACCGCCTCGCGGACGAGCGCGACGATGTCGGCGATCGAGCGCACCCGCGGGTACGAGAGGTCGAGCGAGTAGGGCGGGCTGCCCAGCCCCCAGGCGGCGGCGTGCAGATGCGAGTCGTCGATGCCGGGCAGCACCGCGCGGCCCTCGAGCTCGATGACGCGGGTGGCGGGCCCGATGAGCCCCTCCAGCTCCGCATCGTCGCCCACGGCGAGCACCGTTCCCCCGCCCAGGGCGATCGCCCGCGCCACCGCGAACTCCCGATCCACCGTGTAGACGGCGCCGCCTCGCAGCACCAGGTCGGCCGACTCCCTCATCGTGCGTCCTCTCCCGTCGTTCCGGCTCACATGCCGGCGTGCTCGAAGGCGACCGTCGGCAGGTCGACGACGTGCGCGCCGCCGTCGGCCACGAGCACGGCGCCCGTCATGTACGACGACTGGGGCGAGCCGAGGAAGCGCACGATCGAGGCGATCTCGGCGGGCTCGGCCGGGCGCCCGAGCGGCACGTCGCGCGTCACCGCGGCGTAGCCGGCCTCGCGATCGGCGATCTCGGGCGCGTGCTCGGCGAACTCGTCCATCTCGGCGTCGGCCATGGGCGTGCGCACCCATCCGGGGCAGACCGCATTGACCCGCACGCCGCGGCGGCTGTAGTCGCGCGCCAGGCTGCGCGTGAGCCCGATGAGCGCGTGCTTGCCCACGGTGTAGCCCGCCACCGAGGGGCCGGCGAAGAGCCCCGCGAGCGAGGACACGACGACGATCTGCGCGCCGCCGTGCCGCTCGGCGCTCGCGAGCAGCGCCGGCAGCGCCTCGCGCGCCATCACGAACGCCGTCGAGAGGTTGACCGTGATCGACGACTCCCAGTCGTCGTCGCTCGTCTCGCCCACCGGGGAGAAGCCGTGACCGCCGGCATTGGCGACGAGCACGTCGAGGCGCCCGAACTTCTCGATCACCTGCGCCACGGCGGCCCGCGACGACGCGCCGTCGGAGGCGTCGGCGACGACCGCGGTGCCGCCGATCCGCGCCGCGACCTCCTCGATCGGTCCCGGGCGGCGCCCGACGACCACCACGTTCGCCCCCTCGCTCGCGTAGCGCTCGGCGATCGCCGCGCCGATGCCGGTGCCGCCGCCGGTGATGACGACGACGCGTCCCTCGTTCTCGCTGTGCTGGGGTGCCATGAGGATCCTCTCCGATCGATGCCCGTTGCCGGGGCTGCGGCCGTTCCGGCCTCCACGACTCATCCTCCCCCGCCATCGGCCCGGGCACGACCACCTCTACGCTCCCAGCGCATCGGTTTTCGCCCACAGTCAACACGGCGCCCGCGGCGGTTGCGATACTGAGGGTGGAAGATATCTGCCACGCAGTCGAACTCGAGGTCGTCCAATGCCGCACACCCCCGATATCACCCACACGCACGGCAAGCGGGTCACCACGCCCGCCGCCGCCGTGCACCCGCTCGATCCCCTGACCGGAGAGGAGATCGCCGAGGCCCGGCGCATCCTCGTCGATGCCGGCCGATTCGGGGAGCACACCCGCGTGCCGCGCATGCTGCCCGTCGATCCCGCCAAGGCTGATCTCGCGGCCTGGCGCCCGGGCGACACGCTCGATCGCCGCATCCGCGTGACCCTGCTCGATCGCAGCACCGGCGCCGCCTCCGAGGCGATCGTGGCCGTGACCCGCGGTGAGATCGACGCGTTCCGCGTGCTGCCCAACACCGAGGAGCCCTACGGGCAGCCGCAGTACCTCTTCGAGGAGTACGCCGACGCCGCCGAGATCGTGAAGGCCTCCTCCGAGTGGCAGGCGGCGATGCGGCGCCGCGGGCTCGAGGAGCACATGGAGCTCGCCTTCTGCTCCCCGCTCGCGCCGGGCTTCTTCGGCCGCGACGACGAGGTCGGCCGCCGCATCGTGCGCTCGCACACCTACCTGCGCTTCGACGAGAACGACAGCCCGTGGGCGCACCCGATCGAGGGGCTCGTGGTGCACGTCGACCTCACCGAGCGCCGCGTGATCCGCATCGACGACGAGGGCGACATCCCCGTACCCGAGCAGCACGGCAACTACGGCCTCGACGCGCAGGGACCCGCCCGCACGAGCCTCAAGCCGATCGAGATCACCCAGCCCGAGGGGCCCTCGTTCTCGGTCGACGGCAGTCTCGTGCGATGGGAGAACTGGAAGTTCCGGGTGGGCTTCACGCAGCAGGAGGGACTGGTGCTGAACCAGATCTCCTTCCGCGACGGCGACGAGGAGCGCTCCGTCGTGCACCGCGCCAGCGTGCCCGAGATGGTGGTGCCCTACGGCGACACCTCGGTGAGCCGCTTCTGGATCAGCTACTTCGACGCGGGCGAGTACCTGCTCGGCAAGAACGCCAACTCGCTCGCCCTCGGCTGCGACTGCCTGGGCGTGATCCACTACTTCGACGCATTCGTGCCCGACGACCACGGCCGCCCCGTGAAGATCCCGCAGGCGATCTGCATGCACGAGGAGGACTACGGCATCCTCTGGAAGCACACCGACCTCGAGGGCAGGCCCGAGGTGCGCCGCAGCCGCCGCCTCGTCGTGAGTTACTTCGCCACGGTCGGCAACTACGACTACGGCTTCTTCTGGTACTTCACCCTCGACGGCTCCATCCAGGTCGAGGCGAAGGCCACCGGCATCGTGTTCGCGGGCGCCGGGATCCCGGGATCCGACAACCCCCACGCCCCCGAGATCGCACCGGGCATCTTCACCCCGGTGCACCAGCACCTCTTCTGCGCCCGCATCGACGCGGCCGTCGACGGGGAGGACAACACGCTGCACGAGGTCGAGGCGGTGCGCATCCCGACCGGACCCGACAACCCGTACGGCAACGCCTTCACCTGGTCGAGCACGCAGCTGACGAGCGAGCAGGAGGCGCAGCGGATCGCCGACGGCCTCACGAGCCGTGCCTGGGAGGTGCGCTCGGCGCACCGCACCAACTACGTGGGCAAGCCGACGGCGTACCGGCTGATCCCCGAGGGCAGGATGCTGCTCGCGGCGCAGCCCGAGTCGACCGTGCACGGCCGCGCCAGCTTCGCCACGAAGCACCTGTGGGGCACGCAGTACGACCCCGAGGAGCTGTACCCGGCCGGCTTCTTCCCGAACGCGCACGCTCCCGGCGCGGGCCTCCCCGAGTGGACGCGGCGCGATCGCTCGCTCGACGGAGAGGACATCGTGCTCTGGCACACCTTCGGTCCCACCCACATCCCGCGCACCGAGGACTGGCCCATCATGCCCGTCGACTACTCGGGATTCTGGTTCAAGCCGCACGGCTTCCTCGACCAGAATCCGGCGATGAACCTGCCCGCAGACGCGCGGGCGGCCGGAACGACCGACACCGGATCCGGCGGGTGCTGCACGGACGGCGGCTGAGCCGGCGCCGGTCCCCATTCGACCCCCATCCACCACCACGAACGGAGTCACCGTTGACCACCTCTCCCGATCTCATCCTCACGGGCGGCCGTGTCTACACCGTCGATCCCGCACAGCCGTGGGCCGAGGCGATCGCCGTCTCCGGCCGGCGCATCGCCGCGGTCGGCACCTCCGCCGAGGTCGCCGCGCTCGCCGGCCCGGACACCGAGGTGCGCGACCTCGGGGGCGCCTTCTTGATGCCCGGGCTCATCGACGCCCACAACCACCACGCGATCGCGGGCGAGGAGGAGCTGTTCCAGCTGCGCGTCCCGCTCGGCGCGCACCTCGACGGCATCGTCGAGGCCGTGCGCGAGCACGCCGCGGCCCTGCCGGCCGACGCCTGGGTGGTCGGCGGCCCGTGGGCGAGCGACCGCCTGGGAGAGGTCAACACGGCCGCGGCGCTCGCACGGCTCGACGAGGCCGCGGGCGGCCGCCCCGTCATGCTCTCCGACGACTCCCACCACAATCGCTGGGTCAACAGCCGGGCCATGGAGATCGCGGGTGTGGCGCCGGGCCAGCCGGGTGTGGTGCTCGACGCCGAGGGTCGCGCCACCGGGGTGCTGCTCGAGGCCGCCGGGATCCCCGTCGCCCGCGCGCAGCGGGAGGCCGGCGCGCTGACCGCCGAGCAGCAGCGCGAGTCGTCGCGGCACGGGGTCGCGATCCTGAACTCCTACGGCGTCACCGCCTTCCAGGACGCTGCGGTCTCGACGCCGACGCTGGAGGCGCTGCGCTCGCTCGACGCCGCCGGCGAGCTCGACGCCTGGGTGGTCTCCTCGATGCTCATCAACGACGACATCTTCGGGTACGCCGAGATCGGCGACGACCTCGTCTTCGGCGGCGAGCAGTACCGCACCGAGCACCACCGGCCCGACTTCGTGAAGATCTTCCTCGACGGCGTGCCGCCCACCCGCACCGGCGCCTTCCTCGAGCCGTACCTGCCCGACGATGTGCACGGCGCGCACTTCCACGGCGAGACGCTGTTCGACCCGGCCGAGCTGACCGACTGGCTGCGCCGCGTCGCCGAGGTGGGACTCTCGGCGAAGGTGCACTGCACCGGCGACGCCTCCGTGCACGCGGTGCTGGACGCGGTCGAGACCCTGCGGGAGGAGGGCTACACCGACACGCGCTACCAGGTGGCGCACGGCCAGTTCATCCACCCCGACGACATCGCCCGCTTCGCCGAGCTGGGGGTCGCGGCCGAGATCTCCCCCTTCATCTGGGTTCCCGGCCCCATCGTCGAGGCCATCCGCGAGGTGCTCCCCCGCGAACGCGCGGACCGCATGCAGCCGAACCGGTCGCTGCTCGACGCCGGTGCCGTGGTGGCCGGCGGATCGGACTGGCCCGTGTCGCCGTCGCCGAACGCATGGGAGGGCATCCACGGCCTCGTCACGCGCGAGGATCCGAGCGGCCAGTACCCGGGCGCCCTGTGGCCGGAGCAGGCGATCACGCTCGACGAGGCGATCGCGGCCTTCACGATCGGCGGCGCGACGGCGATGGGCCTGGAGCACGAGACCGGATCGCTTGAGCCCGGCAAGTCGGCCGATTTCGTGCTGCTGGATCGCGACCCCTTCGAGCGTCCCGCCCGCGATCTCGTGCGCACCACCGTATCCGAGACGTGGTTCGCAGGGCGCCGCGTCTTCGCGCGAGACTAGGACCGCGCTCCTGCGCGGGCGGCCCCGGCCCTCCGCCTCACACCGACCTCGGACCGCTGCAAGGAGAACCCCATGCACAAGCTCACCGTGCTCTACCCCGAGCCGACCGACCGCGCCGCGTTCGCGGAGTACTACCTGAACACGCACCTGCCGCTCTGCGCCCGGCTGCCGGGCGTGCAGGAGATCACCTACTCGCTCGACGTCTGCGAGCCCGGCGAGGGCCCGTACTACGCGATCTTCCAGGCGACGTTCGCCGACGAGGCCGCGATGGGCGCGGCGCTCGCCTCCCCGGAGGGCCGTGCCGTCGAGGCCGACGTGCCGAACTACGCGACCGGCGGGGTCACGGTGATCCCGCACGCGGCGCAGGCGTTCCCCCTCGACTGAGCGGGGCGCCTCCCCCGCTGGTCGAGCGAGCCGGCGCCGCGCTGAGCGGGGAGCCCGGCGACGAGTCGCGGCATCGGAACCGGGCACCCCCGGGTGTCGGCTCCGCTTCGCTCCGCTCGACCGGCGGGTCGCTCAGCCGCGAACGAGCGCCCGCTCGAGGCGCGCGGCGGCGGCGAGCAGTTCGGCGTCGCGGCCGGGCACGCCGTCGAGCAGCAGCCCCGCGCCCGAGTGCCCGAGCAGCGGCCCGAGCGGCACCGCCAGGCTCGGCGATCCCACCACCGTCGCGAGACGCGTGAAAGCCGTCATGCGGCCGAAGAGCTCGTCCCGTCCCGCGACGGCGAGGCTCGCCGCCTCGTCCGAGAGCGGGGGCAGGATCGGCACCGCCGGCCGCAGCACGGCGTCGATCCGGTGCCGGCCGAGCAGCGCCAGGTAGGCGGATCGCGCTCGGGCGCAGTCGTTCAGCAGCGTGTGCAGATGCGCGGTCCAGGGCCCGTCGGCCGCGACCGCGAGACTCGACTCGAGCATGTGCCTCGCGTGCGGGTCGACCGTCTGCTCGATCACGGTCTCGAGCGCGGGCAGGCGCTCGTCGCCCGCGAGGAAGCTCCGGAGCGACGGCGCCAGCTCGTGCAGGCCGAGCGCGGGCTCGAACGCCGCGACGGCTCGGTCGAGCGAGGCGAGGTCGATCGGCACGAGCCGCACGTCCGGCATCGCGGTGAGCCGCGCCACGGCGTTCGCGACCGCCGCGGCCGACGCCGCGTCGCAGCGCTCGAGGTCGGCCGCGTCGACGCCGATGCGCAGCGGGGACGGCGGTCCCCCGGCGCTCCGGTCGGCGGACGCCCCCACGAGCTCCCCGGCCAGCACCGCGTCGAGGCGGCGCAGCGACACGAGATCGGCCGCCATCGGGCCCACCGTGTCCCGCGAGAACGCGATGCTCACCGCGCCGTCCTCGGGGTAGCGCCCGGTGCTGGGCCGGAACCCCCAGACGTCGGTGCAGGCAGCCGGGATGCGGGTCGAACCGCCCGTGTCGCTGCCGATGCCGTACCGGCAGACCCCCGCGGCGATGATCGCGGCGTTCCCGCCGCTCGACCCTCCCGCCACCCGTCCCGGCTGCGCCGGGTTCTCCACCGGCCCGATCGCGGTGTGGGTCGAGGTCACTCCGAGGGCGAGCTCGTGCAGGTTCGCCTTCCCGATCACCACCATCCCCCGCGCGCGCAGCCGCGCGACCGCGGTCGCGTCGACGCGGGGCGCGTAGCCCTGCAGCGCCGGAGTCCCGGCGGTGGTCGGCAGGCCGGCGACGTGGATGTTGTCCTTGACCGCGATGCCGCGGCCCGCGAGCGGGTCGGTGGCCGGCCGGCCGATCCGCGCGGCCCGCGCGAGATCGCGCTCGACCGCGGCGACGCCGGAGACCCCCGCGAAGGATCCGCCCCCGAGCGACTCCGCCGCGTCGCGGGCGCACAGGGTCTCCTCGACCGCACCGGGGGGAAGCAGCGGGTCCGGCATCAGTCGGCGAGCTCGGCCACGGCTTCGCCGATGCGGCGCAGCACCGTCGGATCGTGCTGCGAGCGGGCGCCCGGCACATAGCGCAGGCGCTCGATCGCGCCGCCCGAGAAGCGGAAGCCGCCGGCGTGCCGCTCGTGCAGCTCCCAGTCCACGGGACCGCCGTAGTCGTAGCCGACGCTGATGCCGGTGAACGGGGCCATGCCGAGCAGCATCGGCACCTCCGCGATCTCGGCAGACGCCTCGCCGTCGATCTCGAGCCGCAGTCTCCAGCGCAGCCCGTCGATCTCGTCGACGCGCAGCACGAGATCGTGCGCGCCGGGCGCGAGCGCCGCCCCCCGGGCGCGGTGCATCTCGCCGTAGGCGTTGTAGGCGAGGATCGGCGCGCCGTCCTCGATCGCGAGCAGGTATCCCCCGCCCTGGTCCCCGTGCGCGACGACGACCCCGGCGGCGCCCGCTTCGAGCACGAGGGCGGCCTCGACGACGAAGGACTTCAGCACCGTGAGCTGCGCCGAGCGGAAGCGCTCGAGCGGCGGGCGGAAGGGCACGAGCGTCACCGGGGCGGCGAGCGCGGCCTCGGTATCGGGGCGGTTGCCGTGCAGCGTGCCATCGTCGTCGAGCGGGAACACCGCGTTGCTCCAGGCCTCGGCGCGCCAGCGCTCGGCGAGCGCGGCGACGCGCTCCGGCTGGCAGGCGGCCAGATCCCGGGTCTCCGTGGGGTCTGCGGCGAGGTGGTAGAGCTCCCAGCGCCCGCCGGCGGCGCCGTCCTCGCGTCGCGGCGGCACGGGCGACACGGCCTTCCAGCCTCCGTCGACCATCGCTCGGCGGCCCATGCACTCGAAGTACTGCGCCTCGCGCCCCTCGGCGCCCGGATCGTCGAGCACCCCCACGACGCTCTGCCCGTCGGGATCCTGGGCGGGCCGGCCGCACAGCTCGGCGAGCGGCGTCACGCCGGTGAGCTCGAGGATCGTGGGCGCCAGGTCCGACACGAAGACGAACTGGTCGCGCAGGCCGCGCGCGCTGATGGGCGCTGCCGGCCAGGACACGATGAGCGGGGCGTGCACGCCCCCCTCGTAGGTCGAGGTCTTGAAGGACCGGAACGGGGTGTTCGAGACCCGGGCCCACCCGGTGGGGTACTGCGAGAAGATCCTCGGCCCGCCGATCTGCTCGGGGTCGCGCGGCACGTCGCGCACCCACCCCTCGGGCAGGGGCACGGCGTGGCCGAACTGGGCGAAGTAGCTGCGCGTGCCGCTCGGGCCGCCCTCGGCGGTGCCGCCGTTGTCGCTCGCGATCACGATGACGGTGTTCTCGCGCTCGCCGAGGCGCTCGAGGTGCGCGACGAGGCGGCCGACGCTCTGGTCGACCTCGTCGACGGCCGCCGCGTACACCTCCATGTGCCGCGCGAACAGCGCGCGATCCTCGTCTCCCAGCTGCTCCCAGCGCGGGATCTGATCGCCGTCGGCGATCGCGTCGTCGGGCAGCTCCGCCTGCGGCGGCACGACCCCGAGCTCGCGCTGCCGCGCGAATCGCGCCTCGCGCAGCGCGTTCCAGCCCGCCTCGTAGCGACCGCGGTGGCGCTCGATATCGGCCTCCTTCGCCTGGATCGGGCCGTGCACGGAGGTGTGGGCGTAGTAGAGGAAGAAGGGCTTGCCCGCGTCGTTGACGCGCAGCTCGTCGATCATCGCGAGCGCCTCTTCGGTGAGCTCGTCGGTGAGAAAGTAGCCCTCGGGGAACTGCTGCACGTCGACCACCGAGTTGTCGCGCACCAGCCGGTGGGGATGGTGCAGCGAGGTGAAGCCGTCCATGCTGCCGAAGTAGCGGTCGAAGCCGCGCTGCAGCGGCCACGAGGACTTGTCGGCCGCGTCGTGCAGACGCGACTCGAGGGTCAGGTGCCACTTGCCCACGGCGAAGGTGGCGTAACCGCTCGCCCGCAGCGATTCGGCGAGCGTGGGGGCGTCCTCCGGCAGCTCGCAGGTGAAGCCCGGATATCCGGGGTCGGTGTGGGCGACGTAGCCGAAGCCGGCGCGGTGCGGGTTGAGCCCGGTCATGAGGGCGGCTCGGGCGGGCGAGCACATGGGAGCGGTGTGGTAGTTCGTGAACACCCAGCCGTCGCCGGCCAGCGCGTCGATGTTCGGCGTGGGGATCTCGCTGCCGAAGGGGCCGAGATCGCTGAAGCCGAGGTCGTCGACGAGCATCACGACGACGTTCGGGGATCCGGCGGGAGCGGTCGGCCGCTCCCGCCACCAGGGCGTCGAATCGGAGGCGAACTCCGCGACCCTGCCGCCGAACGACTCGTATCCGCGTCGCGACGCCCCGGCTGCCGGGCGCTCCCCCACGGTCAGCCCGCCTTCCGGATGAGCTCGAAGATGCGGGTGCGCAGCTCGGCGAACTCGGGCACGGCGCGGGTGGTGATCTGATCCCGGGGTCCGCCGAGGTCGATGTCGATGATCTCGGTGACGCGGGCGGGCCGCTCGCCGAGCACCACGACCCGGTCGGAGAGGTACACCGCCTCGTCGATGTCGTGCGTGACGACGACGATCGTCATGCCGAACTCCCCGCGGATCTTGAGGCAGAGGTCCTCGAGCTCGAAGCGCGTCTGGGCGTCGACCGAGGCGAAGGGCTCGTCCATGATGAGCACCTCGGGGCGATAGGCGATCGCGCGGGCGATGGCGACGCGCTGCTGCATGCCGCCGGAGAGCTGCCACGGGTACTTCGACTCCGCTCCGGCGAGCCCGACCGCGGACAGGGCCGAGCGGATCCGCTCCTCCCGCTCCGCCGCGGGCAGGCGGAGGTGCTTCAGCGGCAGCCGCACGTTCTTCTCCACCGTGAGCCACGGCATCAACGACCGCGTGTACTCCTGGAACACGAGTGCCATCTCCTCCGGCGGCCCGTCGATGAGCTTGCCGTCGATGCGCGCCGAACCCGACGTGAGCGACTGCAGACCCGTGAGGCACTTCAACAGCGTGGTCTTCCCGATACCCGACGGGCCCACGATGCAGACGATCTCGGCGACGTTCACCTCGAAGGTGAGGTCGGCGATGACCGGCACCGCGCCGTTCTTCGTGTCGTAGGTCTTCGCGAGGCCCTGCACGCTCAGGCGCGCCGGAGCCGCGGTCGTCGTGGCGTTCATAGGTTCTTCTCCTGCTGTCGGATGGCGATGTACCAGCGCAGCACGCGGCGCCGGAAGAGGGAGAGCAGGGCGGTGGCGGCGTAGCCGATGATGCCCAGCACGAGGATGCCGACCCACATGTCGGCGATCATGAAGGACTGCTGCGCGAGCAGCGTCCTGGCTCCGAGTCCGGTCGAGGACCCGAGCATCTCGCTCGCCACCATCACGACGAAGGCCGTGATGAGGCTGACCTGCATCCCGGACAGGATGCGGGGACTCGCCTCGGGCAGCGCGACCGAGAAGATGCGATCCCAGCGGCTGAGGCGGTAGATCCGGCCGACGGCCCGGCGATCGGGATCGGTGGCGTGGATGCCGTCGATCGTGGAGATCAGCACCGGGAACACCGCCGACAGCGTGATCGCGAGCACGCGGGTCTCGTTGCCGAAGCCGATGAGCGACACGAAGATCGGCACCAGCGCGACCGGCGGAATGGCGCGGAAGAAGTGGATGGTCGGTTCGACGAGCGCCGAGAGCCAGCGCGACGTGCCCAGCACGATGCCGAGCAGCACGCCCGCCACGCAGGCGAGCACGAATGAGAGCACCAGATTGCCCACCGAGGACCAGACGTCGCCCCAGAACATCGGCGTGCCGAGCAGTTCGACGAGGCGCTCGAGGATCGTCTGGAGCGGCGGGAAGAAGGTGTTGGTCGAGTTCGCCGAGGCGACCCACCAGAGGGCCAGCAGCAGGATCGGCACGACGATCTCGGCGCCGATCAGCAGCCACTTGGGAAGGCCGCTGCGCTTCTGCCTGCGGGCCTCCTTCGTGCGGATGAGCACGGTCGAGGTGAACGACATCACACCACCTGCTTCCGGTACTGGGGGTGCCAGTGCAGCAGGCGCCGCTCGCCCCACTGGCTGAGGCCCTGCACGATGAGGCCGAGCACGCCGAGGATCAGCACGTAGGCGAACAGCTGATCCTGGTTGCCGGTGATCTGCGCCAGCAGCAGGCTCTGTCCGAGCCCCGGGCCGCCTCCCAGCAGGCCCGCCACCACCGCGACGATGAGGGCCGTCGGCGCGGCGACCCGCACGGCGGTGCCGATGTAGGGCAGGGCGCTCGGCAGCACGATCCGTCCGAGGATCTCGGCCGAGCCGAGACCGTAGGACCGCCCGGTCGCCTTCGCCACCGGATCGGTGTCGAAGACGCCGGCCGAGGCCTGCACGACGATCGACACGAAGCAGCCGATGAAGACGAGGAACACGCCCATGCCCGCGGTCGGTCCGAGTACGAGCACCACGACGGGCAGGATCACGATCGGCGGGATCGGCTTCAGGAATTCGAGCGGCACCCGCGTGGCGTGCATCGCGAGCGGGGAGACCCCGATGCCCACGCCGAGCAGCACGCCGGACGCCGTCGCGATGACCAGCCCCAGGAGCGCCATGTACACGGTGTCCCAGGTCGCCAGCCACATCTCGGGTGTGCCGAGCAGGCCGAAGAACGCGCTCAGCGCGTCCACGGCGGACGGCAGCGGCGAGTCCGCGAGCGGCCCCGCCGTGGCGGCGAACTGCCAGAGGCCGATCGCCGCCACGACGCCGAGGGCGCCGATGCCGGAATTGAGCAGTCGGGATTCTCGCATGATCGCGGATCAGCCCTCGAAGATCACGCCGTCGAGATCGACGGGCTGGGACAGGAAGCCGAGGGAGGCCATCTTCTCGTTGACGCGTTCGAGGTCCTCGGAGCGGACCTCGCTCGGCCAGTAGATGGAGACCAGATCCTCGATCGAGAGCTGCGATTCCGTGTAGTCGAGACCGGCCTGCAGCGCCTCCTCGGGGTGCGCCATGGCGTACTCGTTCGACTTGACGATCGCCCGCTGGAACGCGGCGACGGCGTCGGGCTTCTGCTCGATCGTGCCGGCCCCCGCCGTCCAGAGGCCCACGGCCCCGCCTCCGAGGAAGCTCACCGAGGGAGCTGCGATGAAGGTGTTCCCGGCGTCGACGGCCTCGAGGCTGAACGGCGTCACGAGGCCCGCCGCGTCCACGGTGCCGTTCTTCAGCGCCGACACGGCGGAGGTGAAGTCGAGCACGACCCAGTTCACGCCGGTCGCCGGGTCGATGCCCGCGTCCTCGAGCACACCCGAGATGACCACCTCGAGCTGAGCCTTGCGCGCGGGGACCGCGATGGTCTTTCCGGCGAGTTCCTCGACCGAGGTGATGCCGCTCTGAGCGCTCGCCACGAGCCAGGTGTCGTCGACCTCGGCGGGATCGGCGTCCTCGGCGAGGTCTTCCGGATAGCCGTCGGCCGGGCCGACGACGCGGACATCGACGCCCTGGCTCAGGGCGTTGAGCAGCGGGATGCTCGGCGAGTAGGCGATGTCGACCTGGCCGCTCTGCACCGCGGCGAGGCCGGCGGGCGGATTGGCGACGATCGAGGTCTCGATCTGCAGGCCCTCCTCCTCGAAGAAGCCCTGCTCGATGCCGGTGATCAGCGCGCCGTCGGAGGTGAGGCCGATCGTGGCGACGCTCAGCGTGGTGAGGTCGCCGTCGCCCCCTCCCGACCCGGCGTCGCCGCCGCCGCCCCCGGACGACCCGGAGGAGCAGCCGGCGAGCACGAGCGCGGCCGAGGCCGCGAGCGCGAGGGCTGCGGCGAGACGGTTGGTTTTCTGCATGAACGACTCCTTCGTCGGTGGGAGACAATCCCGGTGGGGGTCCGCCGATCCGTTTTAATCACCAATCGGTGACTAAAGGATAATCTCCAGTTGCGCGCGTTCGGTAACGAGCGGGTAACGATTAGTCACCAATTGGTGACAAAAAACTTCGAGTGTCGTCCGCAAGCCCGCCGTCGCGCTCCGCGCGACCCTATGATCGAGGGTGAGGACCCGCGGAAGGAGCCCGCACCATGCCGAAGATCGTGGACCACGACGAACGCCGCGCGCACATCGCCGAGGCCGTGACCAACATCGTCATCCGTGACGGATTCGACCATGTCACGATGCGGGAGATCGCGGCCGAGGCCGGCTACGCGCACGGCGCCATCACCCGGTACTTCCCCGACAAGCAGAGCATCCTGACGGCCGCCTTCCTCCGCGTCTTCACCGCTTCGGACGAGCGCATCCTCGCCCGAGTCGAGGGGGTGCGCGGTCTCGAAGCGCTCAGGCGCATGTGCGCGGAACTGCTCCCCTTCGAGCAGAAGGGAGCCAGCGAGTCCCGGGTGGTGCTCACCTTCTGGGACCGGGCTTCGCAGGATCCCGCCCTCGAGAAGATCCACTATCGGTACATCGTTCAGAGACGCGCCCTGATCCGCCGCTTCCTGGAGGAGGCCGCCGCAGATGGAGAACTCGCGCCCCACGTCGACATCGAGGTCGCGGTGAACCGGGTCTCCGTCCACAACGCGGGCTGGCAGATGCTCGCGGTGCTGGTACCCGAATCCGCCGACGATGCAAGCCTTCGGGCGAGCGTCGACGCGCTGATCGACGGACTGCGGCCACCGGCGGACGCGTGATTCGGCGCTCCCGAGGGAGCGGGCGGTCGCGCGGGCCGAGGGCGGCTGCGCGGGGGTGAGGCGACGACCTCCCCGAACCCCGAGAGAACGGTTCGGAAGAGGCCGTCGCCCGTCGGTCACGACGCCGGCTGGATCTGCCGCAGCGTCGGGAACATCATGCCCGTGACGGGGGTGAGCTCGATCCCCGCGTCCGTGATGAACACGTTCTCGGACTGGTACCACACCACGAACCACGCGGCCTCGGTGATCAGCCCGTTCAGCCGGGCGATCTCCGCATTCTGCTCGTCGCCGCGCGGCGCGGCGAGCGCCGCGTCGACCTGGTCCTGGAGCTCGGGGAACTCCGAGATGTCGGGCGCGGGGTTGTACCACTGCGGCACCGTGAGCTGGCGGGCGATCGTCGCCACGGGCTCGGCGTCCACCGCGAGCGACACCAGGAACATCGGGTAGTTTCCGGCGTTCGACTGGTAGTCGGGCATCTGGTACTCGTCCCAGGTGAGGCGGATCCCCAGCTCGGCGAAGGTCTGCTCGACGATCGGCTGCCACGCCTGGAAGGCGGGGGCCATCGGCATCGTCACGTCGAAGCCGTCGGCGTAACCCGCCTCCTCGAGCAGCTGCTTCGCCCGCTCCATGTCCGCGGCATACCGCTCGTCGAGGGCGGGATCGTGCCCGGGGTACCCCGACGCGAACACCTGGTTGGTGTACACGCCCATCCCGCGCCCGATGGTCTCCAGCACCTGCGCGCCGTCGAAGGCGTGGTTCAGCGCCTGGCGCACGCGCACGTCGCCGAGGGCGGGCACCCGCGCGCCGGTGTGGTCGTTGATGCGGATCCCGGTCCACGAGGCGACCTTCTGCACGACGTTCCAGCCCTGCGCCTCGGCCGTGTCGAGCATCGAGGCGTCGGCGAAGATGACGTTGAGCTGACCCGCCTCCATCGCGTTCAGCCGCGCGCTCGGCTCCTGCAGCGGCGTGATCGTCACGGTCTCGAAGGGGAACTGCTCCGCGGCCCAGTGCCCCTCGACCCGGTCGAAGCGGTACTCGGCGCCGGGCACCGTCGAGTCGTTCAGCGTGTACGGCCCCGAGCCGACGGGCGCCTCTGCGGCGGTCCCCGCTTCGATGACCTCGGGCGCGACCATGTAGCTGCGGCCGAGCCCCATGAAGTAGAGCAGCCGGTCGTCGCGCTCGAGCATGTGGATCGCGACGGTGTCGGCGTCGACGGCCTCGAAGCGGTCGACGTTCAGGTAGGCCTCCTGCGACACGGTTCCCGCCTTGAGGAACTCGAGATTCGCGACCGCGGCGTCAGCGTCGAACTTCTCGCCGTTCGAGAACTCCGCGTCATCGCGCAGCTCGAGGGTGATGGTCAGCGAGTCGTCGGAGACCTCCCACTCCGTCGCGAGCGCCGGCACCGGGGTGCCCTCCCCGTCGAGCGCGATGAGGGGATCGTAGACGGCCGAGAGGTAGGGGCCGTTGAAACCGATGTCGGCGGCGCTCGGATCCCACGTCACGAGGTCGAGGAAGTTGCCGATCTTCAGCTCGGATGGCGTGTCGGCCGTGCCGGCCCCGGCGCCGGGCGAACCGCCGCCCGCGGCGCAGGCGGTGAGCGCGAGGCCGGAGACGGCGACCCCGGCGACGACGGCGAGGATGCGTTTCATGATGGTCCTTTCGGTGGGTGGGTGCTGCGGGGTGGAGCGGGATCACTCGGCGGCGACGGCCACGGCCGCGCCGATCGAGCGGATCACGGTGGAGTCGACGGCCGATCGCGCTCCGGGCACGTACCGGAGGCGCAGAATCTCACCGCCCGCGAACCGGAAGCCGCGGTGGGCCTCGTGGAGGTCCCAGTCGACGGGGCCGCCGTAGTCGTAGCCGACGCTGATGCCGGTGAAGGGCGCCATGCCGAGCAGCATGGGCACCGGTTCCAGCTCGGCACCGGCGCCGTCCGCGACCGTCAGGCGGATACGCCAGCGCAGTCCCTCGACCTCGTCGAAGCGCAGACGCAGCCGGTGCGCACCGGTGCCGGGGTGCGGCGCCCGCACGCGGTGCATCCGCCCGTAGGCGTTGTACGCGACGAGCAGCCCCTCGTGCTCGAGCGCGAGCAGGTATCCGCCGCCCTGATCCCCGTGGGCGACGACGACCCCGCGGGCCGACTCCTCCAGCCGCACCTCGATCTCGATCGAGAAGGAGCGCAGCACGGTGAGGCGCGAGGCGCGGAAGCGCTCGAGCGGCGGCCGGAACGGCACGAGGTCGACGGGCTCGGACAGCGGCAGCTCGGTCTCGGGGCGATTGGAGAACAGCGAGCCGTCGTCGGCGACGGGGAACACGGTGTTGCGCCAGGCCTCGGCGCGCCAGGCCTCCGCGAGCCGACGCACGCGCTCGGGCTCCGCGTGCGCGAGGTCGCGCGTCTCGGTGGGATCCTCGGAGAGGCGGTACAGCTCCCACGGCTCATCGCGCGGGTCCGACCGCACCGCGGATCCGGCTGGGACGAGCGCTTTCCACTCCCCCGCGATCAGCGCACGGGCGCCCGCGCACTCGAAGTACTGGCGATCGCGCACCGCGGCGTCCGGATCGCGCAGGCTCGGCCCCAGGCTCGCGCCGTCGACCGCGAGGGTCGGCCGCCCCGCGCGCTCCGCGAGGGGCGCGACGCCCGCGAGGTCGAGCACGGTCGGGGCGACGTCGGAGACGAACGCGAACCGGTCCAGCCTGCCGGGCTCGGCGTACTCCGGAGGCGCGGCCGGCCAGGAGAGGATGAGGGGCGCGTGGACGCCGCCCTCGTAGACGGATCCCTTGAACGATCGGAAGGGGGTGTTCGAGACGCGGGCCCAGCCCGCCGGATAGTGCCCGTGCACGCGCGGACCGCCGATCAGGTCGAGCGGGCGGGGCACGTCGCGCACCCAGTCGTCGGGCAGCGGCACACCGCCGACGAACTGCGAGAAGTAGCTGCGGGTGCCGGTGAGACCGCCTTCGGCGGTGCCGCCGTTGTCGCTCGCGACCACGATGATCGTGTTGTCCAGCTCGCCCAGCCGATCGAGCCGATCGACGAGGCGCCCGAGGCTCTGATCCACCTCGTCGACCGAGGCGGCGTAGACCTCCATGTGCCTGGCGAAGAGCCGCTGCTCGTCGGGATCCAGATCGTCCCAGGCGGGGATCCGCCCCGCCCCCGCCCGATCGTCGTCGGGGAGGGCCGCCTGCGGCGCGACGATCCCGAGCCGCTGCTGGCGGGCGAAGCGCTCCGCGCGCAGCACGTCCCAGCCGGCCGCGTAGCGGTCCCGGTACTTCGCGATGTCCGCCGGCTTCGCCTGCACGGGTCCGTGCACGGCCGTGTGCGCGTAGTACAGGAAGAACGGGCGGTCGCGGTCGTTCACGCGCAGCTCGTCGATCATGGCGAGCGCCTGCTCGGTGAGATCGTCGGTGAGGAAGTAGTCGTCGTCGAACTCGAGCACCGGCAGCACCGAGTTGTCGCGCACCAGCCGGTGGGGATGGTACTGCGTGGTGAAGCCGTCCATGCTGCCGTAGTAGCGGTCGAACCCGCGCTGCAGGGGCCAGGAGGATCGGTCGGCGCCGTCGTGCATCCGGGATTCCGGGGTGAGGTGCCACTTCCCCACCATGAAGGTCGCGTAGCCCGCCGCGCGCAGGGACTCCGCCAGCGTGGCCGACTCATCGGGCAGTCGGCAGGTGTACCCGGGGTAACCGGGGTCGACGTGGGCCACCATGCCGAAGCCGGCGCGGTGCGGGTTCAGTCCCGTCAGCAGCGAGGCCCTGGCGGGCGAGCACAGGGGCGCCGTGTGGTACCCGGTGAAGACCCAGCCCCGCTCGGCCACCGCGTCGATGTGCGGCGTGTCGATCTCGCCGCCGAAGGGGCCGAGGTCGCTGAAGCCGAGGTCGTCGACCAGCATCACCACGACGTTCGGGGCTCCGGGAGCGGCCCGGCGCGGCTCCGGGTACCAGGGCTCGGAGGTCGATGAGCGCTCGGTCGCCACTCCCCGGAAGCCCTCGTATCCGCGCGCCTGCGTCCGGCTCATACTTCACCCTCCTTTAGGAGACCAGTTGGTCTCCCAAAAAGATAGCACGCTTTCAAGACCAATTGGTCACAAAAGGAGAAGCTGGGTACGCTGGATGCAGATCCCGCCCCCGACCCGAGAGCCGTCATGCCCAAGATCGTCGACCACGATGCCCGCCGCGACGAGATCGCGGAGGCCGCCTGGCACGTCATCGCGCGGGAGGGTTTCGACCGCCTGACCATGCGCCGCATCGCGGCGGAGGCCGGCACCGCCCACAGTGCGTTCGCACGCTACTTCCCGGACAAGGAATCGCTGCTCACGGCCGCCTTCCTGCGCACCCGCGAGCTCGCCGACGCCGCCATCGCCGAGCGCACGCACGGGCGGCGGGGGCTCGACGCCCTGCACGAGTTCTGCCTCGCGGTGCTCCCCTTCGGCGAGGACGGCGAACTGCACGCGCGCGTGGCCCTCGCCTTCTGGAACCACGCGGCCCAGAACCGCGCCTTCTGGAAGACGCAGCGGGCGCACGCGCGCCAGTGGCGGGCCCGCATCATGCAGATGCTCGAGGAGGCCCGCGAGCTGGGCGAGATCCCCCCGCACGTCGACCTGGTGACCGCCTCCGACGAGATCGCTGCGTCGAACATGGGGTGGCAGACGATCAGGCTCCTCATGCCGGAATTCGCCTCCGACGAGCGCATGCGCGCCTCGGTGGCCACCCTGCTCGGGAGCATCGGCTCCGGTGCGGGAGCGACCGGGGCGGTGGAAGCGGTGGCGCGATGAGCACCGCGGGAGGAACCCCTCACTGCTGCGGCCCGTCGCGCGCCGCGGATGGGGCTGCGCCGGAGACGGCGGGCGCCGCGCCGCGCCGCGCCGCCGAGGGCGCCGCAGCCGCCGGTGCGCACGGCGGGGGGCGCCCCGCGGGGCACCACGCCGTCGAGCAGTGCGCCGTGCCGGCCGGCTCGTTCCTCATGGGCGACTCCTCGGGCGACGGTCTCGTCGCCGATGGCGAGCTGCCGCTGCACCGTGTGAGGCTCGAGGCCTTCGAGATCGACGCGACATCCGTCACGAACGCCCAGTTCGCCCGGTTCGTCGAGGCCACCGGGTACGAGACCGAGGCCGAGCTGTTCGGGATCTCCGCCGTGTTCCACCTGCTCGTGGAGGCGCCGACCGCCGACATCGCCGGACCGACCGCGGGAACCCCCTGGTGGATCGGGGTGCGCGGCGCCGACTGGCGGCACCCCGGCGGGCGGGCGTCATCGCTCGACGGGCGCTCGGAGCACCCCGTCGTGCACGTCAGCTGGCACGATGCGCTCGCCTACTGCGACTGGGCGGGGCGGCGGCTGCCGACCGAGGCCGAGTGGGAGTACGCCGCTCGGGGCGGGCTGACGGCCGCGACCTTCCCGTGGGGGAACGCCCCCATCGACGGCAGCGACGGCGCATGGCGCGCCAACGTGTGGCAGGGCTCCTTCCCCGCGCACAACACCGCCGCGGACGGCTGGATCGGCACCGCCCCCGCGCGCTCGTTCGAGCCCAACGGGTACGGGCTCTGGCAGCCGGTCGGCAACGTGTGGGAGTGGTGCGCCGACCGCTTCGACCCCGGCTACTACGCCGAGTCGCCGGAGTTCGACCCGCCCGGCCCCGAGCAGGGGGCGCAGCGCGTGCTGCGGGGCGGCAGCTACCTCTGCCACCCCTCCTACTGCAATCGCTATCGCAACTCCGCGCGGTCGAGCAATACGCCCGACTCGTCGATGGGCAACGCGGGCTTCCGCACCGTCGCGCTGCGCTGACCCCCGTGCACGGGGGTCAGCGCGGGACCTGCGGAGCCTACCGTTCGCCGTCCAGCACGAACCGCGCACCGAACTCGCCGATCAGCACCGATGGCGCGTTGGTGTTGCCCGTGGTGACGCGGGGCATGATCGAGGCGTCGATCACCCGCAGTCCGTCGACCCCGTGCACCGCGAGCCGAGGCGAGACCACGGCCAGCTCGTCCACGCCCATCTTGCAGGTGCCGACCTGGTGGTGGTAGGTCGCGAGGGTGTTCCGCACGTACTCCACGAGATCCTCTCCGTCGCCCACCCCGGGGCCGGGGTACATCTCCGTCGCACCCCAGCCGCCCTCCTCGGGCGCGGCGGCGAGCGCCGCCCGACGACCGATCCGGCGGCACTGCCGCACCGACGCCACGAGCGACGCGACGTCGTCCTCGTGCTCGAGCGCGTGCGGGTCGAGCAGCAGCGGATCCTCGGGGTTCGGGCCCGACAACCGGATCTCTCCCCGCGACTCCGGGGTCACGAGACCCGCCATGAGCGAGAAGCCGTTGCCGCCCTTCGGCTCCAGGAAGTCGCCGTACATGGGCACCGAGAACAGGATCGGCTGCGTGTCGGGGCGGTCGAGCTCCTCGCGGCTCTTCCAGAACAGGTGGGACTGCGTCACCGACACGCCCTCGCGGGGCGGGTCGATCGGCTTGGCCGTGTCGAAGATCACGGGCGACAGGTAGTGGTCGTGCAGGTTCTTGCCCACGCCGGGCAGGTCGACGCGGGGCTCGATCCCCACCTCGCGCAGCTCGTCGGCCGGTCCGATCCCGCTCCGCAGCAGCACCCGCGGCGAGTCGATCGCGCCCGCCGCCAGGATCACCTCGTCGGCGAACAGCTCGCGCACCTCGCCGCCCTGGACGAAGCGCACCCCCACGACCCGAGGCCGGCCGGCCTCGGATCCGTCGGCGAAGATCAGCTCGTGCACGTGGCAGCCCGTCTCGAGCGCGAGCCGTTCACGCACGGGCTTCACGTACGCCATGTAGGTGTTGAGGCGCTTGCCGTCGCGGATGGTCACCTGCTGCTGCGAGACGCCCTCGATCGAGGCGCCGTTGTAGTCGGGGTTGCGGGACAGCCCCTCCTCGACCGCCGCGTCGATGATGGACTGCTGGATCGGCGACAGCTCGTACTCGTCGGTGACGTCGAGCGGGCCGTCCGTGCCGTGCCAGGCGGGGTCGCCGGCGCCGCGGTAGTTCTCGATCGCCCGGTAGACGGGGAGCACGTTCTCCCACTCCCAGCCGGGATTGCCGAGCGAGGCCCAGTGGTCGAAGTCCTCCGGCACGCAGCGCACCCAGATCATGGCGTTCAGGGAGTGGGATCCGCCCAGCACCTTGCCGCGCGGCCAGTGCAGGCGATGCCCGCCGGCGCCCTCCTGGGGCACCGTGTAGTAGTCCCAGTCGTCGGGGCTGTGCCACAGCTCCCCCATGCGGCTCAGATCGTGGATCGCGGGATTGGTGTCCTCGCCGCCGGCCTCCAGCAGCGTCACCGCCACCCCCGCGTCGGAGAGACGGCGGGCGACCACCGATCCGGCCGATCCCGCCCCCACCACGATCACGCTCTTCGGCGCCGCGGCCGATCCGGACTGACTCGACATCAGAACTCCTCTCGCGCGCGGCACCCTCGCCGCACAGTCCCCTTCAGAATCCCACTGCGGCACCGCGGCGGTCGAGAGCGGGAGTGCGGTCGTGCCCGGTGAGTCAAGCCGAATGCACTCCAACGCAACAGGAGTCGCGCATCGCGGAACCGGACCCCCGTTCGACTTTTACGTCTACACTGGAGGAGAAAAACCCCGCCGCACGCCGAAGGAAGCCGCCATGCCGAAGATCATCGACCACGATCAGCGACGAAGCGACATCGTCGACGTCACCTGGGAGCTGATCGTCGAGGGCGGCATCGAGGCCGCGACGATGCGCGAGATCGCAGCCCGGGCCGGCTTCGCCAACGGTGCGCTGAAGCACTACTTCACGGGCAAGGACCAGATCATCAAGGGCGCCTACGAGCGCTCGCTGCACGGACTGGGCGACCGGCTCGCCGCGCACGTCGCGGGCAAGCGCGGTATCGAGGCGCTCGAGATGTCGATGCGCTTCACGCTGCCCATCGAGGAGGGCGACGCGACGGCCGCTCGCGTGCTGCTCTCCTTCTGGGAGCGCTGCGCGTTCAGCCCCGAGCTCGACCACGGGTACAGCGAGCACCTCGACTCGTGGAAGGCCATGCACCGGCAGTATCTGCGGGAGGGCCGCGAGGACGGCGACATCGTCACCCCGACTCCCGACGAGCAGCTTGTCGACGAGATCGTCATGATGAACATCGGCGCCACCGTCGTGCGCGTGGTGAGCCCCGAGCACGTGAGCATCGACGTGCTCGAGGCCCAGGTCACCGACTTCATCGCGCGTCTGCGCCGCGCCGGCTGACCTCGTGCCGGCTGGCGCCCCGGTTCGGATCCCCGGCTCCGATCCCACCGGCTCCGATCCCCCGGACCGGATCCCGCCGGATCAGCTCCTGCGCGGGGCGCGGAAGGCGAGCAGCCGCGCCGGGTTCTCGACCATGATCCGGTCGAGATCCTCCTGATCCACCCCGAACTCCGCCAGCACCGGCAGGAAGTGATCGACGACGTACCCGTAGCCGTGCCCGCCGCAGCGGCGCAGCTGCACCCGCTGGCACACGTCGCCGCCGAGCACGAGCTGCGATCCCCAGCCGTCCGCGACGAGTTCGGCGAAGCCCCGCGCCACACCGCGGTCGGTGAAGGGGAACAGCGTGCCCCAGGGACTGCCGGTCGTACCGAGGAAGTCGGCCTCGACGGCGACGCCCCGGGAGAGCAGCCTGCGCGCGAAATCCATGTCGTCCGCGATCGTGCCGGCGTGCCCGAAGATCACGGAGCGCGGATCCGCGCCCTCCTCTTCGAGCGCGTCGAGCACGCGCAGCCTCGCCTCGCCGAACCCGCCCATGTGCAGCGTGATCGGCGCGCCTGTGATCGCCGAGGCCCGCCCGGCCGCGCGCACGCTGCGCACCTCCTGCGGGTCGACGGGATCGCCCTCGGCCCCCACCTCGCCGATGATGCCGGAGCGGATCCCGGTGCCGCGCCCCTCGGGATCGCCGACCCCGACCACGATGTCGCGCACGATCTCGGCGGTGAGCTCCTCGAGACTCCGCTCGGCGAATCCCGCGGGGTGCAGATCCCGCTGGTACCACCCGGCGCCCATGACGAGGTGCAGTCCGGAGGCGCGGCTCAGCCGGGCGAGCGCCCGCGCGTCGCGCCCGATGCCCGCGTTCGTCACCTCGACCATCGTGCCGCCGCCCTGCCGCACGAAGTCGCCGACCTCGTCGAGCACCTCGGCGAGGTCTCCGAGGATGTCGTTGTCGGCGCTGGGCCGACCGCGGCGCACCGCCGCGAGGTTCGCGAGGGTCAGCGGCTCCTCGGCCTCGGGCGCCCACTCGCCCGGCCGCGGATTGGGGCTGTGCCCGGGGCGGCGGATGTCGAGGAAGAGGTGCTCGTGCATCAGGGTCGGACCGAGCGCCTCCGGCGGCACGGGACCGAGCACGGTCTGCACGAGCCCTTCGAGGTCCGGGATCTCGAGCGCGCCGGATTCCGCCCCTCGACGGGAGGAGGCGGGGCGGGGACGCCTCGGCGCCCGCGCAGCGCCGTCCGGGCCGCTCGTCCCGCTCATGCCGCCGCTCCTTCCGCCGTCGCGCGCCCCAGCACTCGCGCGGCGCTGGCCCCGCCGACTGCGCGCACCAGTCCGTCCCCCGCCCCGAGCACGCGGAGGTAGGGCAGGAACTGCTGCGACACGAACTCGAGCCCGTTGCCGCCGAACGCGGTGAGCCGGTGCTTGCTGCGGATCCCGGTGCTGAGCATGATGCGGTCGCCCGCCCCGCGTTCGGCGCCGCGCAGGATCGCGAGCGCGACATCGTGGTCCGACACGGCCGTGCGCACGTTCGGGATCCGCCCCAGGTCGTCGAAGCAGACCGCCGCGCCGTGCGCGAGCAGCGCGTCGAGGCGCGCGGGATCGAAACCGGTGAGGGGCGAGCCGAGGTCGTCGCGGCGGGCGATGCACGCGGCAGCGCCCGCGAGGACCACCCGCGAGCGGTCCAGGCCGGCAGCGTCGACGGCCGCGAGGGCGCGACGCAGGGCGTCCGCGCCGGGCGCGTCCGGCAGGTCGACGGTCCAGGGGTCGGCGCGCGGCGCGAGCACCAGGGCGACCCCGGTGTCGCGCGCGACGGCCGCAGCCGCTTCGATCCGCGCCGCGTCGGCCGCGCCGGCCCGCGGATCGTCGCCGGGGACCGGCAGGGCGCCGATCGCACCCGCAGGGTGCTCGGTCTCCGACAGCGCCTCGGCCAGACGGGCGGCGAGGGCGTCGGCGTCGCGACCGGGACCGGGCTCCGATGAGGGTGCGTCTCCCGATCCGCCCCGGCCCGTCGACCCGCCGACACCGCGCACGATCGCCACGCCGCTCGCCCGGCTGAGCGCGGCGAGGAGCGCGGGCTCCGCGTTCGATCCCCGGCCGGCCAGGGCGACGACCAGCGGGGTCGTGCCCGGCTCGGCGCCGGCACTCGATCCGGCCCGTCCCGGTCCGGGGCGCTCGGCCTCCGCCGCGCGCCCCGCCCCCGGATCCCGCAGCATCGCGGCGACGAGGGCGTCGAGCGCGGCCTCGGCATCCGCGCCGTCGAGCGTGCGATCATCGCGGTTCACGGCACCGAGCATCACCCCTCCCAGCCGCTCCATCGTCACCGGGGCGCGCTCGAACGCAGCCTCGCTCGCGGGGCGGCCGGCGTTCCCGCGCCCCGCGGGCGGCGCGCACAGCAGTGTCTCCGCGGCGAGCACCGGGCCGAGCGAATCCGGCTCGACCGCTCCCAGAACGGTGGTGACGATGGACACGGCGTCGCGGGTCGCCGCGCTCAGACCGCGGTGGCGACGAGCACGCGCGGGCTGCCGGGCAGCGCGACCAGGCGATCGGTCTTCCAGCCGGTCTCGGCGAGCCAGCCCTCGACCTGCTCGATCGGGTAGACGACGGTGCCGTCGATGTTGAAGTACTCGCCGGCGTGCAGCGCGTCGATGGGGCGCTGGGTGCCGTCCTGGTCGAGGAAGAAGTCGAGCAGCATGAGCGTCGCGCCCGTCGCCGCCGCCCCGCGGGCGGCCGCGAGGATCGCGCGGTTCTGGGGCTCGTCGAAGCGGTGCAGCACGTGGGTGAGCAGCAGCAGGTCGTGCTCGCCGCCGGGCTCCGTCGACTCCGTGGCGCCCTCTTCCAGGCTGATGCGATCCTGCACGCCCGCCCGGGCCGCCGACTCGACGATGCCGTCGGTGAATCCCGGCGCGTAGACGAAGCGGGTGGTGAGCTCGGGGTTCTGCCGCATCGCCTCGATCGAGAAGCCCGCGGCGAGGCCGCCGAAGTCGAGGGCGTTGCGGTAGCCCGAGAAGTCGAAGGCCTCGCCGAACTGCTCGGCGTGCAGCGCGTTGTAGGTCATGACGCCGTTCATGAAGTCGCCCCAGCCGGCCTCGTCGAGGTCGAGGGTGCCGGCCTCGTCGGTGTCGACGGTCTTGTCGTAGCCGAGCCACTGCCGGTAGCTGATGTCGCCGAGGAAGGCGATGAAGGGGGTGAGGTCGATCTCGCCCGTGCCCGAGAGGTACTTCGCGGCGTCGGCCTGGAGCGAGTAGGAGCCGTTCTCGCGGTCGAGCAGCCCGAGCGAGTTCATGGCGTCGGCCAGCGTGCGCACCTGCCGCTCGGCGTGCTGCGTCGCCCCGGCGAGCTCGGCGACGTTCTTGGGGCCGTCCGCCAGAGCCTTGAAGATGCCGATGCGACTCGCCGCGTCGAGCTGCTTCGCGCCCATGAATCCGATGGCGATGTCGACGATGCGTTCGGGGGTTGCGGTCATGATGAGGATCGTCCTTAGCTGTGCGGGCCGTCCCGGCAGAGCGGGACGACGGTGTCCGTGATGGTGGCCTGCCGGAAACTCTACAATTGTAGAAACAAAAAGTCCAGGGCCACCCGAGTTTATTTTCTACTATCATAGAAAAACAGCGATCGGGCGTCTGGCCGGAGCGACGCGAGCCGCGCGGTTCGTCGCACCACCGACCCGCCGCACCTGCATCGATCCATCGATTCATCAAGTCATCAATCCAGCATTCCGCTCCCGCCGTTCGTCGTCGAAAGGTCAGCCATGACGCTCGCAGCCCACCACTTCCCCGCAGCCGGATCCGCGCAGCCCCCCGTCGTGCTGCTGCACGGCTTCGCCTCCAGCACCGCCGAGGACTTCCTCTCGACCGGCTGGGCGGAGTCCCTCCGCGCGGCCGGCCGCACCGCGCTCGCCGTCGACCTCCCCGGTCACGGCGAGAGCCCCGCCATCGGCTCCGCGGCTCAGGCGACGACCACGGCGGTCGTGGCCGCGATCCTCGACGCGATCTCCTCGGTGGCACCGGAGGGCGACTTCGACGTGATCGGGTACTCGCTCGGCGCGCGGCTGGCATGGGAGCTCCCGGCCGCCTCCCCGCGGGTGCGGCGCCTGGTGCTCGGCGGCGTCAGCCCCTTCGAGCCCTTCGCCGCGATCGACCCGGCAGAGCTCGAGGCGGCGCTCGGCGGCGGGTCGGCCGATCCCCTGGTGGGCATGATGGCCGGCATGATCTCGGCTCCGGGCCGGGACACCGCCTCGCTCGCGAAGCTGATCCCGGGTCTGGCATCAGAGCCCTTCGCGCCGCAGGCCGCAGCCCCCCGGGTGCCGACGCTGCTCGTCGCGGGCAGCGGCGACCAGATGACGCAGGGCATCGAGGGCCTTGCAGATGCGCTCCCCCAGGGATCGCTCACCCACGTGCCCGGCGACCACCGAGGCGCCCTCGACAGCCTCGAGTTCCGCACGGCCGCGATCCAGTTCCTGGCGTAACCCCCGGCCGATACGGGAGTCCTGCCCTGCCGTATCCGCCCGCGCAGAGCGGCGGAGCAAGACTCGCACTTCTTGCCGATGCGCCGGCGGAGCCGCACCTGCCGGCGGCGGCGCGAGCGACGCCCATGCGCATTCCCGGGGCGACGACTCGCACTCCACCGGCGCGACGCGCCGGAACCCGGAACCCGGTACGACCGCCGACGATCCCGGATTCGCAGGGCGCATTCGCGGCGCCGATGGCGACCGGGTGCAACCGCTCATCGCCCTCGAGCGACCGGGGCGGATAGATGCCGTGCAGCGTCGCCGCCGTCGGGCCGAGGCGACCTGCTGCACGGCAACGGGTGCAGTCCGCAACTCGCGAGGCGGTGATGCGGCGCCCTTCGACATGCACCCGCTCCGCCGGACCGATCCGGGTCGATGCCGGATCAGGCCGCGGGCGGCGCCCAGACCCCGTCGGCGCGCACCTCGCGGTCCAGCCAGAGCTCGGCCGTGGCCTCGCGGATCCGCTCGGCCCCCTCCCGCTCGAGCAGCGAGATCGCGCCGAGGTTGTCATCGAGTTGACGCACGCTCGAGGCGCCGAAGAGCACGTTCGCGGTGGCCGGGTTCGCCAGGCAGAACGCGATGCCGAGTTGCGCCGGAGTCGCGTCGAACGACTCCGCGATCTCGGCGACGCGGGGGTACGCGGCGACGATCCGCTCGCGGATGCCGCCCACGTCCGCGCCGATCTTGCGCCCCGGGCTGAGCTTGCCGACGAGGATCCCGCCCTCGAAGGCGTCGGAGGCCTGCAGCGCGAGTGTGCCGTCGGAGAACCAGCGCCCGTAGAACTCCCCCTCAGCCATGCTGCGGCGCACGAGACCGTACTTGAGCTGCGCGAAGCTCGGGGCCGTGAGCCCCTCGGCCGCGGCGGTGTCGAGGGCCAGCTGCAGCGCCTCGGCCGGCCAGTTGTTGACTCCCCAGCTCGAGAAGCTGCCGCGTTCGATCTCCGCCTGCACGTCGCGCACCACCTGAGCGATGTCGATGTCGCCCGTGAAGTCGCCCACGACGACCGTCTCGAACGATCCGGGATGCGCTCCGGCGGCGCCGATCCGCTCGAGCGACACGTCCATCTGCTCGGCGAAGCCGGTCCGCGGGTACTCCCACAGCCACAGCTTGCCGCACAGCCGGTACCGGGACCGCTCGAGCCCGAGCTCGTGGATCGCCTCGCCGAAGAGCAGATCGGTGCGCGAGGCCTCGGCGTGCGGACCCATGTTGTAGTAGGCGACGTCGAAGAACGCAGTGCCCGCCTCGACGGCGCGCTCGATCAGCGCTCGGCGGTCCACCGGCTCCATCCGGTCCCAGATGTTCCAGGACCCGAGCGCGAAGACCGGCACCTCCGGCCCGCCGGGTCCGAGCCTCCGCAGGGGAACCTCACCGCTGAACTCCATAACCGCCTCCTCGCAGCACTCCGGCTCCGGATCGGATCCACTCGATTCGACCCATTGCCCTTTATTTTCTACAATCGTATAATATAAATCACCACCGATCCAGTGCCGCCCCGGATCCGTCGCGGCGGCCCACGACGAAGGAGTCACCGTGACCTCATCCCGCACCGTCCTCATCACCGGCGGCGCCGGCGGCATCGGCCAGGGCATCGCCCGCGCGTTCATCGAGGCGGGCGACCGCGTGATCCTCGCCGATCGCGACGCCGCGGCGGTCACCGCAGCGGCCGATGCGCTCGGCGCCGGCGCCGGCGCGCTCGCGCTCGACATCACCGACGCCGCAGCCGTGGCGGCCGCGTTCGCCCGGCCGGCGCACGAGGGGGGCGCGGGCGGCACGGACGTGCTCGTCAACAACGCGGGCATCCTCTCGGTGCACGGCGCCGTCACCGAGCTCGCACCCGAGGCCTACCGCTCGATCCTCGAGGTCAACGTCATCGGCACCTTCACCATGATCCAGGCGTTCGCCCAGCACCGCATCGCCGCGGGCGGCGGCGGGACCGTCGTCAACATCTCGTCGATCGGCGGCCGCCAGCCGACCCCCGGCATGGGCGCGTACGAGTCGAGCAAGGCCGCGGTCGACTCGGTGACGCGCTGGGCCGCCATCGAGCTGGCCGCGCACGGGATCCGCGTCAACGCGGTCGCCCCCGGGCCCGTGCTCACACCCATGCTCGAGATGGGCATGCCCGAGGGATCGCCCGCCCGCGAGGCGTGGTCGAGCCGGATCCCGCTGGGCGACCTGGCGAGGGTCGAGGACATCGCCCCGGCGGTGACCTTCTTCGCGGGAGCCGGCGCAGCGCACATCACGGGTGTGAGCCTCGCCGTCGACGGCGGCCAGCTCCTCACCTGAGCCCCGCCTGCACTGCGCGGCCCCACCCGATCCCACCTCGCGCAACCCGCCGCTTCCGGCCCCCTCATCGGAAGAAGACCCAGCGAGTGGCGGATAACGCGGCTGAATCCGGAGAATCACCCTCGAAATCCGCCACTCGCGGGGCGCTGCGGGCCGGAAGGACCGCAGCGCCCCAATCAAGGCCCCCGGTTTCGGCTCGTCGCCGCGCTCCTCGCCCGACCGGCCGGGGCGGGCTACCGCTCCCCCTCGAACACCACGCGCCCGTCGAGCACCGTGAGCTCGATCGGCACCTCGGGCAGTCCGGCGGCGCCGACGTCGAAGGGGTCGCGGCCCAGCACCACCAGGTCGGCGACCTTGCCCGCCTCGACCGTGCCCTTCCACGAGCCCGCCCGGTCCTGCTCGGCCGGCACGGCCGTGTACGCGCGCAGCAGCCCGTGCAGGCGCTCGCGAGCCGCCTCGGGCGAGGCCGCACCGCCCATCCGCACGATGCGCGAGTCGGCGTCGGCGATCCCGCGCCGCCAGTCGAACCCGAGCACGGGGGCATCGGAGGACAGCACGAGCACCCCGGCGTCGAGCGCAGCGCCGTACGCCCACGCCGAAGCCGCCGTCTCGGCGCCCATCATGCTGGCCAGCCAGCCCTCGGTGGCGGCCGCGATGCCGGCCTGCGCGTTGAGCCACACGCCGAGTTCTGCCATGCGGCGCACCTGCGCCTCGGTCGCGAGGTCGCCGTGGATGATCACGTGCCCCGGTTGCCCGGCCGCGGGCGCCCCCGGCATCGCGGCGGCCTCGGCGATCGCGTCGAGCGCGAGCTGGATCGTGCGGTCGCCCGTCGCGTGGAGCCCGATCTGCAGTCCGGCGAGGTGCGCGGCGCGGATCATCTCGGCGAGGCGCGCGGCCTTCTGCTCGATCGACGCGCCTCGCACGAGCAGGTCGCCGTGGGTGCCGTCGTCGTAGGGCCGATCGGTCCAGGCCTGGCGCGACAGCGGGATCAGGTCGCCGAAGAGCTTGACGCCCGGCACGGCGAACCAGGTCGGGTCGCCCTCGGGGGCGGCGGCGGCGCGCTCCGCGATCCCGCGCAGCACGGTCTCGACATCGCTCGGTCCGTCGAGCACGCCGTAGAGCGCCAGCAGGGTGACGCGCTGCAGCAGCGCGCCCTCTGCGGCCAGCTCCCGGTAGACGTCGATCACCTCGCTGTGGAAGCAGCCGGTCTCGCCGTCGTCCTCGCCCGGGCCGATGCCGGGCTCGGTGTAGCTGGTGATGCCGGAGGCGGCGAGCATCTCTCCGGTGCGCAGGATCGCGGCGCGGCGCTCGGCGCGGGTGCCCGCCAGCGTGCCGCTCACCCCGGCTGCGGCCTCGGGATCCGGGGCGTTGAAGAAGGTGTGGGGCCAGCGCGCGCCGAGCCAGGCGCCGTGCAGATGGGAGTCGTTGATGCCCGGCAGCACGGCGCGTCCGTCGAGCTCGACCACTCGGGTGCCCTCGCCGATCCACGAGGCGATCTCGGCGTCGGATCCCACCGCGGCGATGCGCCCGCGCTGCACCGCGACGGCCTCCGCCCGGCCGCCCGCCGCATCCATCACGAGCACCGCACCGCCGCGCAGTACCAGATCGGCGGTCCGATCGGGCGCGGTCGCGCGCGTGCCGTCCTGCGCGAGTGCATCGCTCCGCATCGTCGCTTCGCTCGAGCTCATCACATTCCTCCAGGGGTCGGGACCCCGCCCCGCTCCGATCGAATCGGATGATCGGACATCGGGGCTTCCCGTTTAGGTCAACGTATGTAGAATAAAACCACATCGTCGGCATCCCGGCAACGACGCCATGCCGAAACCCACGGAATGGAGCACTCGATGACGATCCCCGAATCCACTCTCGCGGCCGTGCTGACCGAGCACGGCGCGGCGCTGGAGCTGCAGGAGCTGCCCCTGCCCGCCTCGATCGAACCCGGCGCCGCGCTGGTGCGCATCACGTGCACCACGCTCTGCGGCACCGACATCGAGATCTGGGCGGGCAAGATGAGCTTCCCCGGAATGCTGCCCATGGTGCTCGGGCACGAGATGGTCGGCGAGGTCGTCGCGGTGGGCGAGGGCACCGTCGACGCCCTCGGCGAACCCCTCGCGATCGGCGACCGCATCGGCTGGTCGGAATCGGTCTGCGGCCGCTGCTTCGGCTGCACCGTGCTGCGCGAGCCGGTGGCGTGCTCACGCCGTGGCTACGGCTTCCTGCAGCGCTCGGATGCGCCGCCCTACGCCACCGCGGGCCTCTCGGAGTACGCGTACGTCGTGCCGGGCGCGCAGAAGCTGCGGCTGCCCGACGAGGTCAAGGACACCTGGGCCTCGGCCGCGGGCTGCGCCGCGAAGACCGTGCTGCGGGCCTTCGACCGGGCGGGCGGCGTGCGGGCGGGATCCCGCGTCGTCGTGCAGGGATCGGGCGCGCTCGGGCTCTTCGCCACGGCGGTCGCGAGCATCTCGGGGGCGGGCACCGTCATCACCGTCGGCGCGCCGCCCGCCCGTCTCGAGCTCGCCCGGCGGTTCGGGGCCGACCACACCATCGACATCGCGGACGGCTCGGACGCCACGGTCGCCCGCGTGATGGAGCTGACCGACGGGCGCGGCGCCGACCTCGTGCTCGACTTCGCGGGCGCGCCGAGCATCGGCCCCGAGGCGATCGGCATGGCGGCGCAGCGCGGCACCTTCGTCGTCGTCGGGTCGACCGGCCCCACCGGGGATCCGTTCCCGCTGTCGGCGATCATGGGCAAGGAGCTCACGGTCGTGGGCTCGCTCAACGGCGACGTCTCCGACTACCACCGCTCGATCGAGTTCTTCCGCACCTTCGCCGACCGATTCCCCTGGGACGAGCTGTTCTCCGCTCCCTGCGGGCTCGAACGGGCTTCCGACCGCATCGCCGACATGCACCGGCTCGGCGAGATCAAGGCGGTCATCGATCCGCGGCTCACCAGGCTCTGACCCCCGTAGCTCTGCGCGAGCTGGCGAGTCGCAGGATCTCACCCGCCACGTCGAGAGCCCTCGACCCCTCCCTCGCGCAGGATGACCACTGATCCCGAAAGGACACCATGACCACCCCGATCCCCCGCCGCCGCATCGGCCGCAGCGACCTCGAGACCTCGGTCTTCGCCCTCGGCTCCTGGCACATCTACGACCGCATGCACTTCGAGGACGCGGTCGACCTCGTGCGCACCGCGCTCGACCGCGGCGTCACCCTGTTCGACGTGGGCGTCTACGGCTTCCCCGGCATGCCGCCTGCATTCACCGACGTGCTCTTCTCCGCCATCATCCGCGCGACCGGCGCGAGCCGCGAGGACTACCTGCTCTCCGAGAAGCTCTGGCTCGAGGGCTGGGACGACGCGGCCGGCTTCCGCCCGCAGCTCGAGCGGGCGCTGTTCCGCGTGGGCGCCGAGCACGCCGACCTCGTGGTGCTCGGCGACCTGCGCCGCGACGACGTGGCGCTGCGCGACATCGTGCTGAGCCTCGCGGAGCTGCGGAAGGCCGGCCTCATCCGCGCCTGGGGCGTGAACAACTGGTCCGCGTCGAGCATCCAGTCGCTCGTCGACATCGCCGCCGAGGAGGGTGCGCCCGGTCCCGAGATCGCACAGCTGAAGTACAGCGTCTCGAGGCGCTCGATCCCCGACGGCGCGCCGTTCGCGAAGCTGTGGGAGCAGGGGCTCTCGATGCAGGCCTCCGACGTCATGGAGGGCGGCTACCTCGCGGGCAAGATCGCCACGGACCGCGAGGTGGGTCGGGATCCGGGCGGGATCCGCCAGCGCATCATCGACGACGTGCCCCGTTTCGTGCGGCTCGCAGAAGACCTCGACTGCACCCCCGCGCAGCTCGCCATCGCGTTCACGCTCACGCACCCCGCCACCGCCACGACGCTCTTCGGGGCGTCGAGCGTCGCGCAGCTGAAGGCCAATCTCGGCAGTCTCGAGGTGCTGGAGCGGGTGGGTGCCGAGGAGATCCGCGCGCGCGTCGAGCCGTTCTGGGCCGACCGCGGCCTCGTCGACCCGGAGGGACCGTGACCGTGAGCGCTCCCGCACAGCCCGAGACCGCGCTGGCGGCGGCCGGCCAAGCCTCGCCGACCGCGCAGGCCTCTTCCGCGACCCCGGTCGCGCACGGCGCCCCGAGCGTCGCGCCGGTGCCGTTCGACCCCGAGATCGCGCCGGTCCTCGAGGCGATGGCCGCGACTCCCCAGCCGCCGCTCACCGAGGAGACGCTGCCGCTCATGCGCGGCGGGGGGCCGGCCTTCCCCTCCGGGGCCGAGGTCGCCGCCGGGCTGCCCGTGACCGCCGAGGAGCTCCTGATCCCCGGCCCCGAGGGCGCCCCCGAACTCGAGATCACGGTGTTCCGCCCCGAGGATCCGGGCCCCATGCCGCTGCCCGTGCTCGTCAACTTCCACGGGGGCGGCATGATCGTGGGGCACCGCAGCTGGGAGCACGGCCGGGTCGCCGATCTCGTCGCCCGGCACGGGGTGATCGGCGTCAACGTCGAGTACCGGCTGGCGCCCGAGGATCCCTTCCCCGCGGGCGTCGAGGACGACTACGCGGCCACGCGCTGGGTCGCCGATCACGCCGCGGAGCTGGGCGGCGACGCCTCGCGCATCGTCGTGATGGGCGGCAGCGCGGGCGGCGCCTTCGCAGCGGCGGTGGCGCTCATGGCGCGGGATCGCGGCGGCCCCGCGCTCGCCGGGCAGCTGCTGCTCTGCCCGATGCTCGACAACACGAACGCGACGGTCTCGAGCCTGCAGTACGACGGGATCGGCACGTGGCAGCGCGACGCGAACCTGCTCGCCTGGCGCTGCGTGCTCGGCGAGGAGCTGGCCTACTCCGTGGACGCCCCGGCCTACGCGGCCCCGAGCCGCGCCGCCGATCTGTCGGGCCTGCCGCCGGCCTTCATCGAGGTGGGCGCCGCCGAGATGTTCCGAGACGAGGACGTCGACTACGCAAGGCGCATCTGGGCGGTCGGCGGCACCGCCGAGCTGCACGTCTGGTCGGGCGGCTTCCACGGCTTCGACATGTACGCACCCGACGCCGAGATCACGCGCGCCGCGCTCGCCTCGCGCGACTCCTGGCTGCAGCGCGTCCTGAACGGAGCAGACCATGACTGACCAGTCACCCCCACCCGCACCGGCCTCCGCACCCGCACCGGCCCCCTACCGCGCCGCGGAGCCCGTTCCCCGGCCCGCGCCGGTGCCCTACG
>NZ_JAIVPF010000021.1:0-47837 GCF_053528595.1 Leucobacter sp.
ATCGAGCATGCTGCCGCTCAGCAGGTGGGCCACGCGCTCGCCGGCCTCGCGTTCGGGATAGATGACGTGGTTCACCCCGATGCGCTCGAGGATCTTGCCGTGCGAGCTCGAGATCGCCTTCGCCCAGATCTGGGGAATGCCGAGATCCACGAGGTTCGCCGCGATGAGCACGCTCGCCTCGATCGAGGCGCCCGTGGCGACGACGGCGATCTGGAACTCGTCGGCGCCGATCTGCCTGAGGGCGTCCATCGAGCGCGCGTCGGCCTGCACCGCGTGCGTCACCCGATCCGCCCACTTCTGCACGAGCTGCTGATCCGTGTCCACCACCAGCACCTCGCGGTCCTGGCGGTCCAACTGCCCGGCGGTCGCGGCCCCGAAGCGGCCGAGTCCGATGACGATAACCGGGGCGTCACTGCGAATATCAACCAACGATCGGCCTTTCCTCGGGGTACTTGAACAGGCGTGAGCGGCTGGTGGCGGCGACGGCGGCGGCCAGCGTGACGGTGCCGACGCGTCCCGCCCACATGGTGGCGGCGAGGATGTACTTGCCGGGGTCGGAGACCTCGCCGGAGAGCCCCGTCGAGAGCCCGCAGGTGCCGAACGCGGAGATCACCTCGAAGAGCACCACGTCGAGGGACTCGCCCGTGATGTGCAGCAGCGCGACGGTCGCCGCGAGCACGATGGTCGCGCCCCAGATGAGGATCGAGACGGCCACGCGCAGCACCTCGTTCGGGATGCTGCGGTCGAACACCTGCATGTCCTTGTAACCGCGCGCCTCGGCGTACGCGGCGAGGAACAGCACCGCGAGCGTCGTCACCTTGATGCCGCCCGCGGTCGAGGCCGATCCCCCGCCCACGAACATGAGCATGTCCATCACGAGCAGCGTCGAGCCGTTCATGTCGATGGGGTCGATGATCCCGAGCCCTCCCGAGCGCGTCATCACCGACATGTAGCCCGAGCTGAGCAGGGTGTCCCAGAAGTTGTGGCCGCCGAGCGTGGCCGGGTTGTTCGCCTCGAGGCCGCCGATGGCCAGCCAGCCGATGACGACGAAGATGAGCGTGGTGCTGAGCGTGAGCTTCGCGTGCAGGCCCAGGCGCTTGTGCGCGCGCCAGCCTCCGCCCGTCACGTAGCGGTAGAGCGCGAAGATGACGGGGAAGCCGATCGCGCCCAGGAAGACGCCGACGGCGAGCACGCTCAGCAGGTAGAGGTCGGTGTCGAACGGCGCGAGGCCCCCGGGGAGCGGCACGAAGCCCGTGTTGGTGAAGGCCGAGGCGGCCAGGTAGAAACCGTTCCACAGCGACTGCCAGAAGTCGTACCCCGCCGCCATCAGCCGCGGGGTGATGAGGATCGTGAGCGCGAGCTCGATCACCACGAGGCTCGTCGCGACGGCGGCGAGCAGGCCGCCGATCTCGCCGAGGCCCACGGCCTGGCTCGCGGAGGCGTCGCGGCTCATGCGCATCGGGTTGGTGTCGCTCGCGGCGAGCAGGCGCTGCCGCAGGCCGAGGCGCCGGGTGACCGTGAGCCCGAGGATGCTCGCCAGCGTGAGCACGCCGATGCCGCCGATCTGCAGGCCCGCGAGGATCACGATCTCGCCGAACAGCGACCAGTGGGTGGCCATGTCGACGGTCGAGAGGCCCGTCACGCAGATGGCGGAGACGGCGGTGAACAGCGCGTCGGCCAGCGGGGTCACCCTGCCCGAGGTGCTCGAGAAGGGCAGGGAGAGCAGCACCGTCCAGAGCAGGATCAGGCCGCTGAACACCATGAGCGCGAATCGCGCAGGCGACGATTGGATCATGGCGTTGATCCATGATCTCTGCGTGAGCGGGGCGGAAGCCCGCCGACTCGCAGCGCGTGCCCTCACGACGCCTTCTTTCCTGCAGTGACGCGAGCGGGGCGGTGAGCTCCGACTCGAACCTTCATGCTACACATGCGGCGGCGTTCCCGTCAGTGGTGGGACAAGACGGGTCGCTCCGGCTAACCTTGAGATCATGCCAGATATTTTCGGAGTCATCGCCGACGCGACCCGGCGCGACATCTTGCGGGTGCTGCTCGAGCGGTATCAGCAGGAGGCCGAGATCAGCGTGTCCGAGATCGTCGGGCAGCTGGAGATCAGCCAGCCGACGGTGTCCAAGCACCTCAAGGTGCTGCGAGAGGCCGAGCTGGTGAGCGTGCGCGAGGAGGGGCAGCACCGCTACTACACCCTCGATCCCGAGCCCCTCGAGATGGTCGAGGACTTCGTGATCCCGTTCCTCTCGGCCGGTTTCGACACCGAGGTGACCGTGGAGTACCTCTCGGAGGCCGGTGAACGCGTGCCCGGGCCCGACGGCGACGACCTGTTCGACGGCGAGGTGCTGTCGGAGGAGGCGGCCGCGGCGGCGGAGCGGATCGGCCGGGCCGCCGCGCGTGCCGAGCACCGGGTCAAGGAACTGGTCGCGCGCTTCCGCCTGAAGGGCTGAGCGCGGGGCCGATGGCGCTGCGATTTCCCGCAGCGCTCGATACGGTGTAAAATCAGTGTTTTGTGGGCCACGATCCCGTTCGGCCCGAGAGACGTTGTGAGGTGACCGTGGGTTCAGTTATTAAGAAGCGCCGTAAGCGCATGTCGAAGAAGAAGCACCGTAAGCTGCTTCGGAAGACGCGTCACCAGCGTCGTAACAAGAAGTAGTCGGCGCGGAGCACCGCGATCGAGACGGGCGTCGGGCCATCGGCCTGGCGCCTTTTCTTGTGCCTGCGGCATCTCGGGTGATCCCTGCCCCGGATCCTCCCGCTACGCGCGTCAGTAGTTGCTGCCTCACCGCGGGTTTGGTGACATCTACTGACGCGCGTATGCCGGGGTCGCTCCGCCGGGGTCGCTCCGCCGGGGTCGCTCCGCCGGGGTCGCTCCGCGCAGGATGACCGGTGACGAACTCGACCCGGCCGCAGACGCTACACTGATCGATCGTGACGGTCGTGCAGCTCACCCTCATCGGCAAACCGGGGTGCCATCTCTGCGATGAGGCCCGCGAGGCCATCGCGCGGGTGCGGGCGGACCTCGCCGAGCGCGGCATCGAGACCGAGCTCGAGGAGCTCGACATCCTCGAGGATCCGCAGCTCGCCCGCCGTCACTCCGAGGACATCCCCGTGGTTCGGATCAACGGGCGACGGCACGCCATCTGGCGCGTCGATCCCGAGCGCCTCACCGCAGCGGTCGAGAAGGCCGCGGCACCCACCCGACTCGCCCCCTGGAGGAAGCACCCATGACCCTGCGTCACATCGTGAGCTGGAAGTTCGTCGGCGACAGCCCGGAGGAGCGCGGCGCGCACGCGGCCGAGGCCGTCGCGGCGATCGCCCCGCTGCGCGACTCCGTCCCCTCGGTGCGCGCGCTCTCGCTGCACCGCAACGAGCTCTTCGACGGTGAGAACTTCGACCTCACGCTCATCGCGGACTTCGACGACGCCGACGGCCTCGCGGCCTACGCCTCGCACCCCGAGCACCTGCCCGTGATCGACCTCATGAAGCGCATCACCGCCGGGCGCACCGCCACCGACTTCACCGTGTGACCGGGCGCGCCGTCCTCGCCTCCGAGCTCCTCTCGCCATAGCGGCTCGCCCCGGCGGCGTCAAGGCGATCGCCTCTTCCGCTCCTCCCGCCTATCGTGGCTGGCACCCGAAGGTGAGAACGAGTCAGAGGAGGATCGAACCCATGACTGGACCGCAGCGCGGCAATTCGAAGCACGGACCGCAGCTCGACGAGCAGATGGAGCAGGAGACCCGGGGCATGGTGCAGGGGCACGGCGCCCCGCACGCGGAGCCCTTCCGGGAGACGGAGCCGCTCCCCGACGACACCGACCCCGAGGAGGTCGAGCGCGCCTTCCGCGGGGATCGAGGGGAGGACCTGGCATGAGCGGCGACCGGAAGCTGGCCGAGGTGCTCGCGCAGCCGGGCCCGTGGACCGTCGCCTACGTCGACGGCACGGGCGGCGAGCCGCAGGTCGTCGAGGAGGCCCGGCAGGAGAGCGCGGTGCGGCGGCTCGAGGAGGCCGGCGCGCCCGAGGCCGACCGGCGAGCGGTCGAGCTGGCGCTGCGCGACGCGAGCGGCGTTCCCAGCCCGTCGGCGCGCTACCTGCTGGTGCGCGGTGGAGAGGTGGTGCTCGACGAGCGGTTCGCCAGCACCCGGCGCGGGCCGGAGGTGCTCGACCACGGCGCCACGCCGCCCGCGATCCCGCTGCTGCGGCACCGCACCTTCTCGCCTCGCTATCTCGTCGTGGAGACGACGCGCGACGGCGCGGACCTGCGACTCGAGCGCGCCGGCAGAGCGGAGTCCGAGCACGAGGCCAGTGTCGAGGGGAGCACCGATGCGCTGCCCAAGGTGCAGGCCGGCGGGTGGTCGCACGCCCGATGGCAGCGGCACTCCGAGGAGGTCTGGAAGCACAACCAGACCGAGATCGCGGCGGCCGTCGACGCACTGGTGCGCGAGCATCGTCCGGCCTTCATCGCCATGTCGGGCGATCTGCGCGCGCGGCAGCTGCTGCGCGAGCGGCTGTCCCCCGACAGCGCCGGACTGCTCGTCGAGGTCGAGGCGAACACGCGGGCCGACGGGGCCGACGAGGATCGCCTGGACCGGGCCGTCGCCGACGCGCTGGACGCGCTGAGCGCCCGGCTGGTCGAGGAGGCCCTCGCGCATGCGGACGCCGAGAACGGCGCTCGACGGGCCGAGGGCGTCGCCGAGGTCGTGGACGCCCTGCAGCAGGCGCGCGTGGACACCCTGCTGCTGGATGCGCGCCTGATCGACGCCGAGGAGACCCTCGAGGTGCTCGACGCCGAGCCCTGGGTGGCCGGGAGAGGCGGGGTGCCGGGCGCGGCGGCCCCGCTCGGACGCGCTCCGCTCGCCGAGGCGCTCGCCCGCGCGGCGGTGCTGACCGGGGCGGAGGTGCGGGTCGTCGAGGAACCCGAGCGGGAACCGGGCGAGGAGCGGCCCGAGCGGGCGACGCCGCCGCCGCTCGCGGTGCTGCGGTGGGCGGAACCCGTCGACGTCGCGGAGACGTAGTCCCGAGTCCTCCGCGGAGTCCGGTCGACGCGGCGGAGGCTCCGGGGGCGGGGGATCCGGAGCCTCCCGACCCGGCCCGGACGCTGCACTAGAGTCGGCAGCAGAGATGCGGCGCCGGAGGGCGCCGCCGGCAGATCGAGACGCGAGGAGGGCGAGCAGGCGGCCGCGGCACCGGCGGCTGCTCTCCCGCTTCGCCGGAGCAGTGCGGAGGTGCGGCATGCGGGACGCGGAGAGCGAGGCCGCCAGGGAGGCGGACGGGTTCGACGACGGCCGCGAGGAGAGCCCCAACGAGCGGGCCGATCGCAACTGGAACGAGATCCTGCAGGAGCTGCGCGTCGCGCAGACGGGCACGCAGATCCTCGGGGCGTTCCTGCTCGCGGTGGCGTTCCAGCCGCGCTTCACCGAGCTCGACCGGTACCAGTTGACGCTCTACCTGATCCTCGTGGCCCTCGCGGGCATCGCGGCGGCGCTGGGCCTCGCCCCCGTCAGTCTGCACCGCGCCTACTTCGGGCGGCGGCAGAAGGTGCGCATCGTGCATCTCGGCAGCCGACTGCTCGCGGCCGACCTGGTGGTGCTCGCGATGCTCGCCGCGGGGGTGACGAGCCTGATCTTCGACTTCACGCTCGGCCGCGCGGCCGGTCTCACGGCGCTCGGCGGCACCGCGGTCCTGGTCGTCGTGCTCTGGGCGGTCGTCCCGAGATTCGGGATCCGGTCGGGCAGGAAGTGAGCGCCCAGGGGTGCGATGATCCCCGGGCTGCTCCCGCTCGGCGCGGCCCCGATCCCGGCGGACCCGCTCGATCCGGGCCGACTCGATCCGGACTCGATCAGTCGGGCGGGTCGATCGAGATGTGATCCTCGTCCCGCCGGTCGGCGTCGCCCCCGCGGGCGCTCTCGCGGGCATCGGTCTCCGTCTCGAAGACGTCGGCGCCCTCGTCCGGATCGAGTCCGGGATCGCCCGGTGCGTCCGCCTCGTGCTTGCCGGCTGCGCGGGGCGGATCCGCAGCGTCCGGTCCGACCTGACCGGCCCGGTCGGCGGTGGGCACGGACTCGTCCACCGAGTCCGGTGCGGTCGCAGTCGGGGAGCGCGGATCCCGCTCTCGATCCGCTCCGGACTCGATGCGCTCGGGATCCTCGTGCGACTGATGCGGTTCCATGGTCTGCACCTCCTCGTCCCTCCCGAAGCTACCCGAGCCGTCGCCGGCCCGGACCGGGGTTGTCGGCTCCGGACGACTCTGCTAGCGCGCGAGCTTTGCCGACGCGGTATCGCGCTGTCAAGGGGGATGCGGGGGGAGATGCCCGGCGCATACCGTGAAGGCGCCAGGCGGCCCGGTCGCCTCCGACTGACCGAAGGGGCTCCCATGTTGAAACGCACTCCCTCCACGGCCCCCCAGGCCGCGGGTTCCCGCGCCACAGGGCTGCGCACCGTGGGGGTCGAGCAGGAGCTGCTGCTCGTCGATCCGCGCACCGGTGCGCCCGTCGCGGTGAGCGAGCAGGTGCTGCGCGAGGTGGGGGCGGAGCGGGCCGCGCTGCTCGAGAGCGAGGCGAAGCAGGAGCAGATCGAGGTGATCTCGCCGCCCTGCACCGCGCTCGAGCGGGTGGCGGAGGCGATCCTCGACGGGCGCCGCATCGCCGACGAGGCCGCGCAGCGGGTCGGGGCTCGCGCGGTCGCGCTCGGCACGAGTGTGGTCGGCGCGGAGACGCACCTGACCCTCCGGCCGCGCTACCTCGCGATGTCGTCGCAGTTCGGGATCACGATGCGGGAGCAGCTGACGTGCGGGCTGCACGTGCACGTGGGAGTGGAGAGCGACGACGAGGGCGTGGCCGTGCTCGACCGCCTCCGGCCCTGGCTGCCCGCGCTGCTCGCGCTGAGCGGCAACTCGCCGTTCTGGCGAGGGGAGGAGACGGGGTACCACAGCTACCGCTACCAGGCCTGGGCGCGGTGGCCGTCGGCCGGGCCCACCGAGCCGTTCGGGTCGGCCGCGGCCTACCGCGAACGGGTGCGCGCGATGCTCGGCACCGGCGTCGTCCGCGACCCCGGCATGGTCTACTTCGATGCGCGGCTGAGCGACCACCTTCCCACCGTCGAGATCCGCGTCCCCGATGTCTGCATGGACGCCGAGCACGCCGTCGCGATCTCCGCGCTCACGCGCGCGCTCGTCGAGACCGCGGCGCGCGACTGGCGGCGCGGCGTCGGCCCGATCCCCATGCCGACCGCGATGCTGCGGCTCGCGATGTGGTCGGCGAGCCGCTACGGGTTGCGGGAGCGCCTCGTGGATCCGGGGACGGGTCACGAGACCGACGCGGGGGCCGTGGTCGAGGCGCTCATGCGCCACGCGGAGCCCGCGCTGCGCGAGAGCGGGGATCTCTCCCGCACGGCGGCGGCCGTGTCGGGCATTCTCGCGGGCGGTACCGGGTCGGATCGCCAGCGACGGGTGATGGGCGAGAGCGGCGAGCCGCGGGCGGTGGTGGCCGACGCGATCGAGGTCACCCACCGCTCCGGTCACATGTCGAGGTGACCGAGGAACTCGCCGGTGTAGGGGCAGAGATAGGCGACGGTGTCCGTGATCCGCACGGTGAAGTCGGTGCCGCCGGGGACCTCGAACTGCTCGCCCTCGTGGTAGGTCTTCCACTCGCCCCGGCCGGCGGGCTGCTGCACGTCCCAGCTGCCGCGAACGAGGTGCATCCACTCCTTGACGGGGGCCTCGAAGGTCCACTCGCCGGGCTCCATCACGCCGACGGTGAAGTTGCCCTGCTCGTTCGTGAACTCGAGGCTCCGCACCTGTCCGTCGTAGTACTCGTTCTGACCGATCATGCGATCACTCCTTCGTCGAATCACGTTCGAGGGCCGCGCTGGTGCGGTCCTCGGGATCAGCGTAGGCAGCGCTGCGCGCGGTGAATATCGCCGTGGGGTACATCTGGCACAGTTCGTTTTCTTCATCACGTCCATATCTCGGCGCGTAGTATGGGCGTATGAGCAGCGAAGCAACGGCGGGTGCGCTCTCCCTCGAGGCGCTCCAGCACGCGCTCGGCCTCCAGATGGAGCTGACCGCGATCGTCACGCGCGGCGGCGGAGTCGACCGGCTGCTCCACGGCTGGCAGCAGCGCACCGGCGAGGGCGTCGCGGTCTTCGACCGTCTCGGGCGTCCGCTCGGGCGCAGCAGCGCCTTCCCGCCCGACGCGCTCTCGGCGATCGGCGAGATGCTCTTCTCCGGCGCTCCTCGTCTCGGCGAGTCGCTGCGGGTGCCCCATCCGGGCGAGACGGATCCGGTGCAGGAGATCCGCATCACCTCCTTCGCGGGCAACGACACGGTGCGCGGCTACCTCGCCCGGGTGCCGTCGGGCGAGGAGAGCGCCGAGCTCACCGAGCCGGCGCTGCGCTCGCTGCTCGCGCTCGAGTACGAGCGGCACTGGCTGCTCGACGAGCCGGCCCGGCGGCAGCGCGCCCAGCAGCTGGGGCGGGTGCTCGAGCTCGGCGACGCGGGTGGCGCGCAGGCCTACCTGCGGGGGATCGGCGTCGACGCCGACGAACTCAGAGGCATCGCCATCGAGGCGCGCGACGAGACGCACGCCGAGGTGCTGGTCGACGACCTGGCGGCGATCCTCACCACCACGCTCATCCGGCACCGAGCGCGGGTGGTGGAGTGCCTGGCGCCGTTCGACCCCCGGCAGACCCTCGCCGAATACGGCCTCGAGGTGCCGCTGGGCGTCGGCACACCGGTGGCGCCGAAGTACGCGGCGCGCAGCATGCGGCAGGCGGCGCTCGCGCTGGAGACCAGCCGCCGGGTCGGCACGCCCATCGAGTATCTCGACGGTGCGTCGCACGAGTTCCTGATGCGAGTCGCTCCTCCGGCGTATCTCGAGGCGTTCTCCGCGGCGACGCTCGATCCGATCGCCCGGGCCCGAGGCGGAGAGGAGCTGCTGCGCACGCTGCACACCTGGCTCGTCGAACGACGGTCGATCGAGGCGACCGCCGAGCGGATGGGCGTGCACCGGCACACCGTGCGCAATAGGATCCAGCGGATCGCTCAGCTGACCGGGCACGACCTGGACGGCATCGACGCCCAGACTCAGCTGTGGCTGGCGCTGAAGGCGCGCGGGCTCGGGAACGACACCAGATCCCCGGCCTGAGCGAACTGGCCGGAGTGTACAAACAGCTCCTGCGGAGGCGGACGCCAGGGCCATTCTCAAGCGATTCAGCGGCTGACATCATGTGCTGTGTCCCCCCCCCCACACGGGACGGCCCGGCCGCCCCGATCCGGTACTCGACGAGGAGCACCCAGATGTCCACCACCACCACCACCGAAACAGAGAACCGGTCCGTGCTGCGCCGTGTACTCATGGCGAGCGGGCTCGGCACGCTGCTGGAGTACTTCGACTACGCGAGCTACAGCTACCTGGCCACCACGATCGCCGTCGTGTTCTTCCCGCCCGAGGATCGCACCGTGGCACTGCTCAGCACCTTCGCGGTGTTCGCGCTCTCGTTCCTGGTGCGTCCCATCGGGGCGCTCGTCTGGGGCAGCCTGGGCGACCGGATCGGCCGCAAGAGCATCCTCGCCACGACGATCATCATCATGTCCGGCGCCACGTTCCTGATCGGCTTCCTCCCCGGGTACGCCACGATCGGCGTCGCCGCTCCCATCCTGCTGCTCGTGCTCCGCATGACCCAGAGCTTCTCGGCATCGGGCGAGTACGCGGGCGCCGGCACCTTCGTCGCCGAGTACGCACCTCCGAAGCTGCGCGGTCTGCTCACCAGCGTCGTGCCCATGGCCGCGGCCGGCGGCTTCCTGCTGGCCTCGCTCATGGCCACGATCCTCTACGCCTCGTTCTCGCCGGAGTTCATGCAGGAGTGGGGCTGGCGCATCCCGTTCTTCATCGCCGGACCGCTCGGCATCATCGGGCTCTGGCTGCGCTCGCGCCTCGAGGACACCCCGCAGTTCCGCCGCGTCCAGGAGATCGAGCGCAGGGAGCAGGAGCTCGCGCAGCAGCAGCGCGCGGTGTCGCGTACGAGCCGCTGGAGCGAGATCCGCGAGAGCCTGCCCGCGATGTTCAAGATCCTGCTCGTCATGTCGCTGAACGCCGGCGGCTACTACCTGCTGCTCAGTTACATCCCCACCTTCCTCATCGAGGAGGCCGGCATGAGCGAGGCCAGCTCGACGCTCGTCGTCACGATCGGCCTCGTCGCGCAGCTCGCGCTCATCCCGTTCATGGCGCGCTTCTCGGACCGCTTCGGCCGCAAGCGCACCCTCATGGTCTCCAGCATCGCCTTCATCGTGCTGAGCTACCCGATCATGACGCTGCTCTCGGTGGGCGGCGTGCTGCTCGCCACGATCGTGCTCATCGTCGCCCTCGTCTTCTTCTCGATGAACGACGCCGTGTTCCCGTCGTTCTTCACCGAGATGTTCGGCACACGATCGCGCTACCTCGGCTTCGCACTCCCGTTCAACGTGGGCGCGATGCTCTTCGGCGGCGTCGCACCGCTCATCGGTACCTGGCTGATCGCGGCGACGGGCAACTCGAGCGCACCGGCGTTCTTCCTCATCTTCGTGGGCGCCCTCTCGCTGGTCGGTCTGCTGATGACCCCCGAGACGGCGCGCACCGACCTCGTCGACGAGCAGAAGAAGGTCGGCACCACGCCGATCCAGACGCTGTAGTTCCCCGGGGGGCGGGATCCGGGGCCGGGTCCCGGACCGGAACCCGGAGCTCCGCCGGACGGCGATCCGTCCGGCGGGGCTCTGCTCGTGCGGGGCTCTGCTCGTGCGGGGCTCTACTCGTCGAGCTCCTCGAGGAGCTCGCGGGCGCGCTCGTGCGCGAAGTCGATCGCCTCGCCCGCCGCATCGAACGAGGTCACGCGCTCCAGCAGCCGCCGTGCCTCGGCCGGTCGCCCGGTGACGGCGAGGCACTCGCCCAGTGCGACGAGGCCGCGCAGCAGCAGCGCCGTGTGATCGGCGGAGGACTCCGTGCTCCTGATGAGGGCGCGGAGCAGCGGCTCTGCGCTCTTCGGCTGACCCCGATCCAGTAGCAGCAGTGCTTTCTGAAGAACCGACTCGTCGGAGTTCATGCCTTCATTATCGGCGGTTCGGTGCCGCGCCGATACTGGAATCGGAGTCGCGAGCGCCGTCAGCCGAGAACAGACTCTTCAGCCGAGAACAGCATCGATATCGGCAGGAAGGAGAGTGTGCTTCGCGGCCGGGCACATGTTCTGCGAGCACTTTGCTCCGGGGAGGCGGGCGGCAGCGGGGAAGCGCTGAATCGTTGTTCCACGCCCACCTGCGCCAGCCGCGATCCCGGCGCGAGCAGAGACGAAAACACCCGGTCGGGATTCAATGATCCTGACCGGGTGTCTCTCTGTGGCGCGCCCCGAGGGATTCGAACCCCCGACCTTCTGGTCTGTAGTCGCTGGAGTCCCGCCTACCATCGGTGAGGCGATCCGAATTTTCGCGACCTGTCCCCCCGCACTCGCCGGTCAAATCGATCAGGCGTAGACAAAGCTCAGTACCTTCACAGAAGTGAAGAACACGCGACAGATCCCCGAAGCCTGGCAAGCCCCCGTCTCACGCTACCTCACCGCGCTACGAGCAGGAGGCCACCCCGAGACGACGATCGACACGCGCCGGCAGCACCTCCACTATCTCGCTCGGCGTATCGGCGTCCCTCCGTCACAGGTGGACCGCGATCTACTCATCGAATGGTGCGCAGAACAGAACTGGGCACCGGAATCACGTCGAGGTCGCACCAACACCTACCGCTCATTCTGGAAATGGGCCAAGAAGGCCGAGGGCTGGCGTAACGTCGCGAAGCACTTGCCCCGAGTGAAGACTCTCCCCGGCGTACCGCGCCCAACGCCCGACCGAATCTATCTCAAGGCGATCCTGCATGCCGACGTGCGAACGCGGCTCATCCTACGACTCGCCGGCGAATGCGGACTACGACGAGGCGAAATCGCGCACATCCACACAGTAAACGATCTCATGAACGATCTCATCGGCTGGTCCCTCCTAGTTCACGGCAAGGGAGGCAGAGATCGAGTAGTGCCACTGCCAGACGGAATCGCGCTCGAACTGCTCGACCTTCCCGAAGGATGGGCGTTCCCCGGCCGCATCAACGGACATCTCTCACCCCGACGAATCGGAGAACTCGCAACCGAAGTACTCGACGGAGAATGGACACTTCACACCATTCGACACCGCTTCGCCACCCGCACCTACAGCATCGATCACGACGTATTCGCAGTGCAAGACCTCCTGGGACACGCGAGTGCCGAAACCACAAGGCGCTACGTCGCCCGAGACAGCCGACGCCTCCGCACACTCGTGCAGCGCGCCGCCGGACGACTCCCCGACGAAGGCCGGCTAGCAACAGGCCACGAGATACTGCGCCGACCGTTGGTGACCGCAAGGATATGATCGGCATCATGCGAGAGCGAGTGTTTGCCATCATCCTTGCGGTCCTCGTCGGCCTCGCTGCTGTCGGGATGAGCGTTCAGCTGGCGAGCGTGCTCCCCGTGTCGCTGGCTGCTTGCTCCGCGATCGCGTTCTATGCGCTCGGTAAGCAGTCCGCTCAAAGGTCCGCCAAAAAGCGGCAGCAGAGCTACAGCGATCGCAACTACGAGAAGTACCTCGAATGGCGGGCCGGCCGCGACTAACGGCCTAGACGGGCGAGGAGCAAGACCAGGCGCAGCAGATCGCGTACGAATCTGACGAGTTTCATCGGCCTCCCTCTCCGTGCGAGCAACTGCAAGCCGGACGCTTGATCTTCGGGCGCATCCCGCCGCAGCGGAAGCAGTACCCCTCACCCGAGTCCACGTTGTCCACCGAGTCGAAGGTGTCATAGCTGGCTTCGGCCCACGAGCCGGGTCGCCACAGCCACGCATTCGCTTTCCCCTTGAGCGTGCCCTCTTTCGAATCGCTCCAGGTCGTGAACTCGATTGCGTCGTACGTCGTCCACCGGAACAACCGGTTCATGCCCCACAGGCGGGAGCCGTCGCCGCTGGCCTCGAACTTCGGCATGTAGCCCCGACAGACCGTCACCGCTTGGGTGACTTCACGCAGCACGATGTTGCAGCGCGACCATGCCGGCGCCGTCCACCGCAGCAGCACGTCACGCCGGCGAAGCTGATTCAGGAGGAGCTGCACCTCGAGCGGGAGGCTCTGCCCCGACGTCGACGCCGCCACCCCCAGAATCTCGTCCATCAGCACATCGCACGACCGCGCCTCGAGCAGCTGCTCCCACCGCGTGAACGGCTCATAGTTCGCGTAGGGCTCGCCAGTGCGCGGATCGAGCACGCGCACCGTCGAGAGGATATCCCGGCCGAGATCCATCGACAGTCTCGTGTCGTGCATCATCGCAAGCGTCTTACCGTGCCCGTTCGCTCCGACATAGCCGTGAATCGTCGCAGCTCGACGGGTGCGAGACCCTTTCGACTTCCACCGATGCGGTCGCGTCCGAGCCGGTTCTCCGCTCCGCGGAGAAACCGGCACCGGCCGCGTCGCAGCCGCGTGTACGTCTATCAGGGGCCCCGCCTCCGCAGCGAGCGGGACGGTTTCCTCAGGCATGATCGCCGCGTGTCTAGTCACCGGCTCCTCCAATCACGGGAATGTGCGCGACGATCGCGCGCACGAGCTTGATACCAAGGACCACGGCCCACGCCGCGATCGCGGTGAGCATGCACACACCGAGCACGGCCCAGTTCACCCAGACGCCGAGACTGGCGAACCCTGCCAGCAGTTCGGCCATGGTCGTTTTCGCCTCGGTGAATGCGGCCGGCGGCGTCCACTCACCGAAGACGCTCGCCAGCCACTCCACGAACCACACCGCGAGATTCGCAAAGAACTCAGAGATCATCAGGTGCCCTCCGTCGCCGTGCCGACGCCCGGCGCGTTCACTGACGCGGACGCGCGTCGGATGATCCCCAGCAAGGTCAGGAAGATCAGCACCGCGGCCCCGATCACGCGCGCCGTAGCGGCGACGTTCGACATCGGCGGCTCGCACGCCGCAAGCGGATACCAATCCACAGTGAGGTCCGTCTCTCCGATATTCATCGGGATGTACACGTGTGGCCCCATGCACCCCGATAGGCCGGCTGGCGGCGTGAGCGCATCCGTTGTCGCCGCGACGATCTGCCCCGGCATCGTCGGTTTCCAGGCCTTCACGATCTGCTTGCCAGCCTTGTCTACCTCCGCTTTGCGCGGCACGAAGGCCCACACGAGCGCGCACTTCACCGGGTGCAGCACCCACGAGATCGGATCCCCCGTGCTGCTCCACTGGCTCATGCACTGCGCGCCCGGATTAATCGAGTCGCCGGGGTTCGTGGAATTCATATCCTCGTCGGCGGTGATCCACTCGATCTCTCGCGTGGTGATCGGCGTGTTCCCGCCACCGAGCTCCGTGCCCTCTTGAACCGTGATCGTCGGCTTGTTCGTCGGCTTGTCGAAGGTGTAGCGGTACACTCCGCACTCCTTGAGCGCGGTCGGCTTGCCGCCGAAGGTGCATTTGTACTCGGTACCGGTCGTGCCGCTGTTCGTCGCATCCCACCAGCCCGCGCAATCCGCCTCCCAGGTCATGCACGACTTGGTGCCCCGCTTCAGCACCAGGCCCTCACGTGACGTTTCCCGCAGCACTTCGCGCTCCTCGGGAGTCGTCTTCGGCACGTTCTCCTTGTGAACCTCTTCCGATTTTCCATCGGAGCCGGTGGTGGTGACTTTCACCTCTTCAGGCACTTCGCCGTCATCGAGTTTTTCCTTGCTGCCGGTCTCGCAGCCGAGGCCCTTGGACGACACCGGCATACCCGTAACTTCGCGATAGGGAGTCCCCGCCCCGCCGGTCGTCGATCCATCCGACCACTTCACCTCGCAGTTGGTGACACGATCGAGGTCCTTCTCCGTCGTCCGCTCCATCGGCGTCGCGCGTGCCATGACCTGATTGTCCGACTTGCGATACACGTACGGCTCTGCGAACGAGAAGCTGGACGGATCGTTTGTACGCCAATCGTTGCCAGCGTTGTGATACGCCCAGGCCGGCCGCGACGGATCGTCGTGCAAGATGCCCCACACGAGACTTCCGACCTGTCCGGCAGTAGAACCGGGGAGAGCATCCGGTGGAAGGTCGACCTTCACCGCATACTGCACAGGAAGCTGAGCCTCCGATATCACGGCGATCTGTCGCTTCACCGGCCCTCCACCGCCGGTCGCAGAGCCGATTCTGAGTCCGATGATCTGGTACTTGTAATCTCCGAACTCGAGATAGCCGCCGGTGATGACCTCCCCGTCATCGAGTTGCGGAAATCGAGCGGTGCAATCCGGACCGGTATCGAACATGAAGAAGTTGTTGACGCCTTGGTACCACTCCGGCTGACTGCAGATCAGATCCTCATAGCTCTGCCCGGAGAACACGCTGTAAGTCGAAAGGCCGGCCTGGCCCAGCATCCACCCGATGCTCCCCGCGATGCCGATCTTGCTGCCGTTCTTCGCCACCCGACCGATGTTCTTGAACACCGACAACGGCTTAAACGGCACCTTCCCCTTCTGCGCCTGCCGCGACTGTGCTTTCAGCAGCTCCTCCTGCTTCTTAAGCATGTCCGCCATGTTGTCGTCATAGGACGGGCTGCCGGGCGGACCGAGTGTATCGGGGTTGTAGTACACCTTCGCAACACGCGACGGGAGATCCTGCACCGGCGCAACTGGAGACGACGAAGCAGCATGCGCCGGCGCTGCCACGCCGACAACACCGAGCCCGAGCACGATCGCCAGGCTAACCGCGACGAACCGCGGGAACGTGAGAAACAATGTCACTCCTTACCGAGTCACGAGAAAGCGAAAGGGGCCGTACCTGCAGAAAGTTGCAGGTACGACCCCAGTGCGAGACGCTACTTGGCCGTCTTCTTGAAGAGGCCGATCAGCTTGGGGAAACCCCACATCACGCCCGCGACCACCAGGCCAGCGGCGAGCACCGCGGCCCCCGCGGTCACGAACTCCGGGGCGAGAGCGGCGAGACCGGTCGTCACGCCGGAGAAGTCGTATTCTGCTGCGAGAGGCATATTCACCTCCTTCCCATCAATGACGTGGACCTGAAGAGACCCACGAGAACTCCCGAACCCAGGAGCAGGAGCGCTCCCAAGCAGATTTCGCCAACCGTCATGCGATCCTCCCGAAGAGCCTCAGGAGCAAATGCACTCCGATCACGAAAGCTTCGATTGCGACGAGCCCGCCGGCCAGAGCCGCAGCGACCCCGATCACAGGCCACCGCCGCCAATGATGCGGCCGACGAAGTAGGCTCCGATCCAGCCGAGGAACACCGCCCAGAAATGCGTTTCCGGGACCGGCACCGCCATCAGATCGACCATCGCGCTAGCCCGTCGCGGCGGGCGACGGCTGCACACGCGCCACGCCCTGCGCCTGCAGCGCCGCGAGGCGTGCCCGGTCGACCTTGACCGTCCAGGCCAGCAGCAGGAGCGCGAGCCCGTACGCGAGGAGGCAGACGACGAGGGCGACCATCATGGTCGCGGTCCAGACCATCACTTGCCGCCGCTCTTGAGGCCGGTCGCGATGCGGTCGAGGGCATCGAACGCCGGCCGCTCGAACCCGAGGGAAGCGCCGAACTCGCGCGATTCCTCGATCGAGCACTCCGCCGCGATGAACTCCCCGATCTGCGGGACCGGGGGCGTGCCCGGCCGGTCGTACATCGTGATCGAGGCCAGAGCGCCGGCGTCCTGCCGGATCGTGATCTCTTTCGCGTACACGCTCTGATCGCTCTTGCGTTTCAGCTCGCGAGTCCGCTCGACCTCACCGGCGATGATCACCGTGGGCCGGACCGTCCGTGCAATAGCCATGATTTCTGTCCCTTCGATCCCGTGCCCCTGAGTCCGTCCCAGTGGCTCCGTAAAACCAGGATCCCGCCCACAGATCGAAGGTGTGAAATGACAGATTTCAGGCCCGCCGCGCAGGTGCCGGCACGAGTATCGGCACGAAATCGCCCACGTCATCGGCGCGGCCGAGCTCGACCAGATCGAGGATCCGCGCCACCAGGTCCGGCGCGTTCATCACCCGCCGCCAATCCCGGGAGAGGATCATCAACACGCAGTCATCCTGCGCCGTCTCCTCGGCCTCCTCAGCGGCGATCTCCTCGTCTTCGACCTCATCCAGCCCGCACGCATCCTTGAGCCCGCGTGACCACGTGGTCGCGCGCCGGCCCCGCGTCGTCTCGACGTATTCAAGCCAGTAGGCGCGCTGCCGATCAGCCTCCGTCTCGTCGAGGCCGTCGAGATCGAGCAGATCGAACGGCACCATCGAATCCAACCGGCCCTTCTTCATATCGATGCGCGCCATCTCCGCACCCACCTTGAACCGGCCGGGCTCGCGGTCGTGTTCCTGCACCTTCGAGATGTAGTCCGCAACGATATGCCCGTTCTGCACCGGCCGCAGATCCACGCCCCGCTCCCGAGAAGGCCGGCGCCCGCCCTCCTTCACCACCATGTCCGCCCACCGATCCGACAGCCAGCCCCGCGCCTCCGCGAGCGCCGACTTCGACGCGACCGCATCGGTGAGGAACAGCACGTGCAGGTGCGCGTGCCAGCCGTTGCGCCAGGAGAGCGTGACCTCGACGGCCTTGATCATGTGCCGGATCCCGTGACGAGCAGAGAAACGTTTCCAGGGTGCGCCCCGGATCAGCCGCGTGTACGCCTTCGTGAGTGCGTTCATGGAATCGGTGAGCGAGTCTTCGAGGAAGTGCCGGACGGTGAACGAGGCGAACAGGAACGAGCCGCGCTGCTCGTTCTCCCACCAGTCGGCGGCGTGCTGGATCTCCTCAGCACGGCGAGCACGGATCAGCGCGGAACAGGTCGGGCACGCCCAGATCGACGCGCACGTCTGCACCCCGCAATACCGCGCCGCACCACCGTCGCCCATGTGCACCGAGACGACGCCGGAGGCCGCCCACCCGCACTTCGCCGGCCGCGGAGCGACGAGCGCGAGCGCACCGGCGGAATCCTCCACCCCATCCAGCAACTCGCGGGCCTCCTCGAGCAACCAGTCCCGCGACTGCTGCCGGCGAGCGAACCGCGTACGGCGCAGATCCCGCAGCACCCGAGCAGCCGGCTTCCGACGCCCCAGGGGGGTTACCGAACTCGCCTTGGTACCGAGGGCCGCTCCGCGGCCGGCTGCCGCACCCCCTTCGGGGGTTTGCCTTGAAGCAGATGAGAAGCTCACGCCCATGAGATGACCTCCAGCAGCGCCCGCGGATCCAGAGACTCAACGACCGTCCGCTCATGCGCGAACTGCGCCGGCGTCGGAATCAGGAAGCCCGCCGGATCGAGGAAATGAACACACCACGTGAACAGCACCGAGTCCCCGCCACGGAAGCCGCGAGCGACCGCCTCAAGCGCGTTCCGAGCGTGCGCCGGATCCGTGAAATGGAACGAGAACGGGGCAGAATCAGCGGGGTTCGTGCTCGCGATCTCGAGCACGTAGACCCGCCTCAAAGCAGCCGCTCCAGCGCGTCGAGGAGATCGGGCTGCGAAGGTCCGATGTCCGCACCCTTGTAGTACGTCCCGCCGTCGACGGCGAAGATCCGCCAATCACGCAGCCAGCCGTCCCAGTAGACGCGCTCGACCGTGATCTCTACGAACTCGTGAGCGAAGCGATCCCACGCCTGCACCACGTCGCCGGCACGACACGGGCGGTGCCGGGGGCTCGCAAGGTTCCAGTCGGGCCGCTCCCGATCAACCGCAACGCTCACAGGCCAGCCAACCGATCACCCGGAGAACGCCACTCCACCACGGCATCCTCCGTGAACAGATACGCACCATTCGGACCACCCGGCAGCTTCATCGCCGCCAACAGCCGACCCTCACGAGCCGCACGATTCACCGTCTCCCGACACACCCCGAGCCGACGCGCAACCTCAGCCGACGTCAACAACACCGAAGGCGTCAAGACCAATTCATTGGGCATGTCGCACAAACTAGCACATCAATTACCCTCACGCTCAACATATTGGGCCTGATGAGAGTATTTTCGAACTACAGCACCATTAGAGGAGGCACCATGGCAACAGTTCAGACCGCGACGACTCCTGGTGAACGACTCGTCCGCACCCGCCTCTGGGTGGGGCTCGAGCAGCGCGATATGGCCGAACTGCTCGGCGTCTCGCGCAACACCGTCGGCAACTGGGAGCGAGGGGTAACCGATCCGCCGTTTTCTGCAGTCATGAAGTGGGCGCAGATCACGGGGCGATCAATGGATTGGATCGCATTCGGTGATGAAGAAACGGAAAAGGCCCCCACCGAGAACGGTGGGGGCCAGATGGCGCGCCCCGAGGGATTCGAACCCCCGACCTTCTGATCCGTAGTCAGATGCTCTATCCAGCTGAGCTAGGGGCGCCCGTTGGTTTCCCAACCAGAAAGACATTACACGACTCCGATCGAAAAGAAAAATCAGGGCAGCCCGGGCGTGTACGAGGCGATGCGGGAGCGATATCGGCCGAAGGGGCGAGCGCGGCGCCGGCCCTGGGCGAGGAGCGCTGCGCCGCGTGCGGCCGCGGGTGGGGTGCGCTCGCGACGCTCGGTGCGACAGCCGCACCCGTGCTCGGATTCCTCGCACCGCGGGGTACCCTTGAACGCGTGCCAGAGCAGAGTCCGCAGCCGAACGCCCCCGTCGCACCGAGCCCCGAGCTCGAGCGGGCGAGGTCGCTGATCCTCGAGATCCCCGACCACCCCTCGGCCGGGATCCTCTTCCGAGACATCACCCCGCTGCTCGCCGACGGCGACGCCTTCCGGGCCACCGTCGACGAGCTCATCGCGCCGTTCCGCGGATCCTTCGACGTCGTCGCCGGGCTCGAGGCGCGCGGCTTCCTGCTGGCGAGCGCCGCCGCGTATGCGAGTGGGGCGGGGCTCATGCCGATCCGCAAGGCCGGCAAGCTGCCGCGGCCGGCGGCGAGCGTCGGGTACGCGCTGGAGTACGGCGCCGCGGAGGTCGAGGCCCACGCCGACTTCCCGCCGGGATCCCGCGTGCTGCTGATCGACGACGTGCTCGCGACGGGCGGCACGCTCGCGGCGGCGCACACCCTGCTGCGCGAGCTCGGGTACTCCGCGGCGGGCACGGCGGTGCTGTTCGAGATCGACGAGCTCGGCGGGCGGAAGACGGTGGCGGATCCCGAGCTGCACACGGTGTTCCGCAGCTGACCGGCATCCCGGGCGAGCCGATCATGATGTCGGAGGCCGCCGCTAGGGTCGAACCATGAGCGAGAAGCGCGAGAAACCGGAGCCGCAGGACGGTTCGCCGTCCGCGCCCGATCTCTTCGACCTCGCAGGGTCGGATCCCGAGCTGCTCAACTCGGGGCGCATCCCCGACCCGCAACCCGAGCACACGCCGTTCTTCCGCTGGCTCGCCCGGGTGTTCACGGCGGTGGAGGCCCGGCTGCGGGCACGAGGCGACACCTCGGTGCGCAACGCCATCAGGTTCTTCTGGGGCTTCGTGGCGATCGTCGGCGTCTTCCTGCTCGTCGGGCCGATCATCAACAAGCCGCTCGACATCGACGACGTGCTCGACTCCGCGAAGCTGAGCGAGGTCGACTGGATCGCCACCGACGCGGCGATCGACTACACGCTCGAGCGCACTGCGGAGGGAGCCTTCGCCGCACGGGTCTCGGAGCGCTACACCGCCCGGTTCACGAACGGTCCCGAGAGGGTCGTCGAGCGCATGTTCGCCACCGAGTTCAACGGCCGCGACACCCGATTCGAGCTGCACTCGGCGACCATCGACGGGGAGCCGGCCGAGGTCGAGGTGCGGCGGGGCGCCACGGTCACCCGGGTGCTGATCTCCCAGCCGGACGGCGCCCGCCTCGAGGGGGAGCGCGAGATCGCGCTCGCCTACGAGCTGCACGACCTCGTCACCACCGAGACCGACGCCGCCACGGAGCAGCCGGTCGACACCTGGTCCTGGCCGTTGCTCGGGCCGAGCTGGCCGCAGGCCACCAAGGGCGTCGAGGTGTCGCTGACGCTGCCGCACGATCTGGACGAGGCGCTCGTGCGCGCCCCGCGCGCCTATGTCGGGTGGATGCTGCTGAGCGGCACCGAGTGGCTGACCCCCGAGGAGGAGACCGCGCAGGGCGTGCGATACGCCTTCAGCAACGACGACACCCTGCCGCCGTATCCCGACCTGTTCATCGACACCAGCTTCGCGGCCGGCACCTTCGAGCAGCCGCCCACCACGCCCCTCTTCTGGCTGCAGAGCTGGGGTCCGCTGATCCCGCTCGCGCTGCTCGCGGTCCTCCTGCTGTTCGCGCTCGCCGCTCGGCGCGTGGTCTGGGCGGATAGCGCGGGCGAGCCCTGGTACCTGCCGCGATCCGATCCTCCCGACGACCTCACCCCGGCCGCATCGGCCCAGCTGCTCGACCGCCCCTGGCACGCCGAGCTCATCTCGGAGCTGACGAAGGGGCCGGCGGGCGCGAAACCGGCGAAGAAGCCGAAGCGGGCGAAGCGCCCGGATCCCGGCGGGCGCGGTCGCGAGTCGTGGCTGGCTGCGGTGGCGCGGGCCGGGATGCGCGCGGGCAGGATCGGCAACCTCCCGAGCGTGGCGGGCCGGCGAGCGCGCTGGCGGGCGCACGACCAACCGGTCGAGGATCGACTGCGCTGGGTGCCCGACAGCTACGTGCGGGACACCTTCATCTTCGGGTCGCTCGCGATCGTCCTCCTGCAGTGGGGGCTGCTGCGGCAGCTCTCGCACCAGGTGATCCTGGCCGTGGTCTGGTGGCCCGGCCTCTTCGTGCTCGCCTCGACCGTGCTCGCGCTCGTCATCATCGGGGTGGTGCGCCGTCCGCGCCCGCTCACCCGCTCCGGTGCACTCGCGATGCAGCAGCTCAAGGGAGTCGACGCGTACGCGCGGGCCACGCGGCTGCTGGATCGCGGCCCGGTCGACGACGAGCTGCTGCCCTACGCGGTGCTCTTCGAGGGGCCGCGGCGCGCGGGGCGCGCCGTCGCAGGGCACGCGGCGCGCGAGTCGGGCGACCGCTGGCTCGGTCGCGGCTGGCGCACCGAGCACTTCGTCTCGCTGCCGGCGGTGCTGACGGTCGTCGCGGCCCTCGGACTGCTCGCCGGGTCGATCGTCACCGTCTCCACGCAACCCGTGCCCTATAACGACGAGGACTTCGTGACCTGGCCGGGATCCGGCCCGTCGGGGGCGATCTGGTCGCAGGTCGAGGGCTTCGAGGTCGACGCCGCACTCGAGCGCGACGAGCGGGGCGGGGCCCGCCTCCGCGTCGTGGAGCGGGACGCGGTGCGCTTCACCGCCGGCGGCTCCTCGGTGCCGCAGCTGGCCAGGGAGTGGCCGCGGGAGCGGCTCGGGCAGGACCTCGGCTTCGGGATCGAGACCGTCGAAGTGGACGGCGAGGCGGTGCCGTTCCGCGAGATCACGGGACCGCAGAGCGTGGTGCTGGCGACTCAGATGTCGACGGTGCTGGACGGGCTGCACGACGTCGAGATCGTCTACACGCTGTCGGCCCCCGTCGTCGATGCGCCCGACGGGCCCGACTCGCAGCAGCAGCTGCGCTGGACCGCGGCGTACGACTTCTGGGAGGACACGTACTACACCGACGCGGCGAGTCCGTTCGACGGCACCGCGCCGGTGCGCCCGCTGCGCATCGGCCTCACCGTCGCTCCCGACATCGCGGGGGAGATCCGATCCGGCGGGTGGATCGACTCCGACCACGAACGCGACCGGGTGCCCTACGAGAACGGCAACTGGTATCAGCCGTGGCAGTACGAGAACAGCATCTACATCGGCGACGATCTCGAGGATTCCCGTCCGTACGACCTGCGGATCGGAGACGAGCGCACGCTCGATGACGGCTCGTTCGTCGTCTCGCTGGATGCGGAGGCGGTCGAGTCCCGGGAGGGCGAGGACTACGTCGAGGAGACGCCCCCCGGGCCCTGGCAGATCTCGGAGGAGATCAACGCGACGCTCGAGAAGTACGAACTCGACATGAACAACGACCTGGGTGCGGTGCTGAACTTCGCCCCCGGCACCTTCGCCGGCGTCGACGAGCAGGCCGCCGAGCGATACGCCGCGGCGCGTGCGCTGCCCTACGCGACGGTGCTCGGGCTCGCCGCGCTCGTCTCGGCGGCCGCGATCGGCGTCTTCGTCTTCGCGCTGCGCATGAGCCGCCGCTCGAGCGCGTCGCTGCGCACGATCTCGTTCGCCGCGCTGCCCATCGCCGCCGCGGCTCAGAGCGTGCTCTTCGGGTGGGCCGTGATGACGATGCCCGGCAGCGACAACCGCGGCTGGGGCGCGATCGCGATCGGCGCATTCATGCTCGCCGCCGTGCTGGCTCAGACGATCCTGGTCGCCCGCCGCAGCGCGCCGCCCGGAACACCCGGAACGGCGCAGCGGAAGAAGTAGGGAAGCGGCGGGCCCCGCCCGCTGCGAACGGATGCCGCTCCGCCGGAGCTCTACGAGAGAATGGGAACCATGACCCGCATCGACCCGACCGCCGCCTTCTTCGCCGCCCGGGATCAGCTGCTCGAGTGCGCGGGAGATCCCGCCCGCGCTCGTGCCGAGTTCTGCTGGCCCGACGTCGGCGCCGAGTTCAACTGGGCGCACGACGTCTTCGACCGCATCTCCGACGGCAACGACGACACCGCGCTCCGGATCGCCGAGGAGGACGGCAGCGAGCTGCAGCGCAGCTTCGCGCAGTTGAAGCAGCGCTCCGACCAGGTCGCCAACTGGCTGCGCAGCATCGGCGCGCGGCAGGGGGACATCGCCATGCTCATGCTCGGCAACCGGGTCGAGCTGTGGGAGATCATGCTCGCCGCGATGAAGCTCGGCGTCGTGATCCTGCCCACCTCCGTGGTGCTCGGCGCGCACGAACTCGTGGACCGCGTGGAGCGCGGCCGCGTGCGGTGGGTGTTCGCCGCCGCGGAGGACGCGGTCAAGTTCGCGGAGGTGCCCGGCGACTACCGCGGCATCGGCGTCGGGTTCGACGCCGCCTCGCAGGATCATCGAGCACGGCTCTTCGACTGGCTGCGCTACGAGGAGTCGAGCGCCGCGTCGCTGGCCCCGATCCGCAAGACCACCGCGAGCACGGATCCCGCGCTGCTCTACTTCACCTCGGGCACCACCAGCCTGCCCAAGATCGTCGTGCACTCCCACACCAGCTATCCCGTGGGCCACCTCACGACGCTGTCCTGGCTCGGCGTGCGACCGGGAGACGTGCACCTCGTCATCAGCGCGCCCGGCTGGGCGAAGCACGCCTGGTCGAGCTTCTTCGGGCCGTGGCACGTGGGGGCGACGATCTTCGTGGCGAACTACACCCGATTCGATCCCGAGTTCCTCGTCTCCGAACTCGACCGCGTCGGGGTCAGCACCTTCTGCGCGCCGCCCACGGTGTGGCGCATGCTCATCCAGAAGCGCCTCGACCGCAAACCGCGAGCGCTGCGCGAACTCGTCTCCGCGGGCGAACCGCTGAACCCCGAGGTCATCGCCCGCATCGCGGAGTGGTGGGGACTCGAGATCCGCGATGGCTACGGCCAGACCGAGACCACGGCCCTCATCGGCAACATGCCCGGCGATCCCATCGTGCCCGGGGCGATGGGCAAGCCGCTGCCCGGAGTCGACGCCCTGCTCGTCGACCCGCTCACGGGTCGGGAGGCCGGCGAGGGCGAGATCTGCCTGCGCATCGTCGACGCCGATCCGGCCGTCGACGGCGACCCGGTGCGCCGGGAGCCGGTCAACCTCATGCCGGGCTACTTCGGCGACCCCGCGGCCACGGCGAAGGCCACCGCGGGCGGGCTGTTCCACACCGGCGACGTCGCCCAGCGGGGCGAGGGAGGGGTGCTCACCTTCGTCGGCCGCACCGACGACATCTTCAAGTCCAGCGACTTCAAGGTCTCGCCGTTCGAGGTCGAGAGCGTGCTCATCGAACACGAGTGGGTCGCCGAGGCCGCGGTGGTGGGCGCGCCCGACGAGACCCGCCTCAACGTGACGAAGGCGTACGTCGCGCTCGCCGCCGGGGTCGAGGCGAGCGCGGAGACCGCCCGCGCGATCCTCGCCCACGCCCGCGCGGCGCTGCCGCCCTATATGCGCGTGCGCCGGGTCGAGTTCTTCGAGCTGCCCAAGACCACCTCCGGCAAGATCCGCCGCGTCGAACTGCGGCAGCGCGAGGAGGCGGCATCCGCGACCGGGGAGAGGCTCGGCGGCGAATGGCGCGAAGAGGACTTCCCCGGGCTCAAGGGATGAGCGCCCGGGGCGAGCGCTATCGGAGGAGCCGGGCGTAGCAGCGGGTGATCCGCTCGCGCCACCAGGCCTCGCGCTCGGGCGGAGCGGCGTAGCGATCCAGCAGCTCGGGATCGAGGCTCGGCCTGCGCGCCTCGATCCCGCCGTCCTGCGGCACGAGGGGTTCGGCCGTGACGTCCCCCTCGAGCAGTGCCACCGTGCCGAGTCCGCAGGCCCCCGCCAGCGCGCCGTCCGGCAGGGCCGCGGCGAGGCGCAGTCCCATCGCGATGCCCACCGACGTGTCGAGCGCGCTCGAGACCACCACGGGCAGCCCCGCGTCGGCGACGATCCCGAGCGCCCGCCGGATGCCCCCCAGCGGCTGCGCCTTCACGACGAGCAGATCCGCGGCGCCGGCTCGGGCGACCGCCAGCGGATCGGAGGCCTTGCGCACGCTCTCGTCGGCGGCGATGCGGACGAGGGGCGAGCCCCGGCCCTCCGACCCGTTGGCCGCAGCTTCCAGGTCCGGCCTGCGCCGCACCTCCACCAGCTCCGCCACGGTCGCGCACGGCTGCTCGGCGTAGTCGAGATCGAACTCCGCGAGTGCGCGCAGCGCGGTCGCGGCCTCGTCGACGGTCCAGCCCCCGTTGGCGTCGATGCGCACCCGGGCCTCGTCGCCCATCGCCTCGCGCACCGCGCGCACCCGCGCCACGTCGTCGGCGAGCACCTGGCCGCGCTCGGCGACCTTCACCTTCGCCGTGCGGCAGCCGGGGAAGCGGGCGAGGATCCCGGGCACCTCCTCGGGGCGCACGGCCGGAACGGTGGCGTTGACCTCGATGCGATCGCGCAGGATCGGCGGCTGCTCCGCCCAGCCGAAGTCGATCGCGGCCGCGAGCCAGGCGGCGGCCTCGGTGTCGCCGTACTCGGGGAACGGCGAGAACTCGCTCGCGCCGAGCGGGGCGTCGAGGATCGCGGCCTCTCGCACGGAGATCCCCCGAAAGCGGGTGCGCGTGGGGATCGCCACCACCCGCGTCGCCGCGAGCACTTCGGCGAGCGGCGGCGGGGCGGCGAGCGGAGGAGCGGTCGACGCGGGATCCCGAGCTGCACTCATGCGTCGATCCTCCCACGAGGCACCGGATCGCGCCCCGCATGGGAGGATCGGATCATGACCGCCGAACGGACCAGCGAGAATCCCACTCCGCACGCGGGGGAGCCGCACGACCAGCGCATCGGGCAGCGTCTGAACTGGCTGCGGGCGGGGGTGCTCGGGGCGAACGACGGAATCGTCTCGACGGCCGGCGTCGTCATCGGCGTCGCGGGGGCGACACCCGGCAACGTGCTGGCCATCGCGACCGCCGGTCTCGCGGCGCTCGTCGCCGGGGCGTTCTCGATGGCCGGCGGCGAGTACGTCTCGGTGAGCACGCAGCGGGACACCGAGCGCGCGCTCATCGAGAAGGAGAAGCGGGAGCTGCGCGAGATGCCCGGGGAGGAGCTCGAGGAACTCGCGGGCTTCTACCGGCAGCGCGGCCTGGCCGAGGGGCTTGCTCGGCAGGTCGCCGAGGAGCTCACGGCGCACGATGCGCTCGCGGCGCACGCGGAGGTCGAGCTGGGCATCGACCCCGACGAGTTCACCAGCCCGTGGGCTGCCGCGTTCTCGTCGTTCGTGTCGTTCACGGCGGGCGCGCTGATCCCGCTCGTCATGATCCTGTTGCCGTTCGGGGCGCACCGGGTCTGGATCGCCGCCGTCGCGGTCCTGCTCGGACTGCTGCTGACGGGGTGGATCAGCGCGGCGCTCGGGCAGGCCCCGCGCCTCCGGGCGATCGTGCGCAACGTGGTGATGGGCTCGGCGACGATGGCGGCGACCTACCTGATCGGCCTGCTGTTCGGGGTCGCTGTGTCGTAGCGGGCGCTGCCGAATAGGCTGGTCCCATGACGCAGCAGGATCCTCGGCCTCCGCAGCCCGAGCAGCCCCAGCAGGTTTCAGAGCTCTTCGACCCGGCGGAGTGGGCGCCGGCTCCCGGATCAGAGCGCTACACCGACCTCACCGCGCACCTCAGTCGCGACGGCCGCATCGCGCGCATCGCCTTCGACCGCCCCGAGGTGCGCAACGCCTTCCGGCCGCACACCGTCGACGAACTCTACGACGCCCTCGAGCGGGCGCGCGTGAACCCGCGGGTGGGCGTCGTGCTGCTCACCGGCAACGGCCCCAGCCCGAAGGACGGCGGCTGGGCGTTCTGCTCGGGCGGCGACCAGCGCATCCGCGGCCGCGACGGGTACAAGTACTCCGACGACGAGACGAGCGTCGGCCCGGAGGCCGCCGCCAGGGCGGGCCGCCTGCACATCCTCGAGGTGCAACGCCTCATCCGCTTCATGCCGAAGGTGGTCATCGCGCTCGTGCCCGGCTGGGCCGCGGGCGGCGGGCACTCGCTCAACGTGGTCTGCGACCTCACGATCGCCAGCCGCGAGCACGCGAGGTTCAAGCAGACCGACGCCGACGTCGGCTCGTTCGACGCCGGATACGGCAGCGCGTACTTCGCCCGCCAGGTCGGGCAGAAGAACGCTCGCGAGATCTTCTTCCTCGCCCGCGAGTACTCGGCGGATCGTGCGCGCGAGATGGGCGCGGTCAACGAGGTCGTGGCGCACGAGGATCTCGAGCGCACGGGGATCGAGTGGGCGCGCACGATCCTGGGCAAGTCGCCCACCGCGATCCGCATGCTGAAGTACGCGATGAACGCGGTCGACGACGGGATCGTGGGCCAGCAGATCTTCGCCGGCGAGACCACGCGCCTCGCCTACGGCACGGACGAGGCCGTCGAGGGCCGCGACTCGTTCCTCGAGAAGCGCGAGCCCGACTGGAGTCCGTTCCCCTACCACTTCTGAGCGGCGCGGCCGGGTACCCGGCAACCGCTGCACCCGCCCGCCGCCCGCGTCGCCCGGGTGCCTCCCGCCTGGCTTGCGCGGCTTGCACGGCCTGCCCGGGCCGCACGGCTCGCACAGCCTGCCCGGGTCGCACGGCTCACCCGGGCTCTGCGGGCCAGCCGGGCTATGCGGGATCCGGCACCGGCCGCGGCGACACCGCGGAGAGGCGCTGCATGAGCCGGTGGGCGATGCGCATGAACTCGGCGGTGGCGGGCGAGATCGCGCCGTTGCGCTTGGTCACGAATGCGTAGTGCTCCAGGTGCGGAGGCGAGAGCGGCGCCCAGTGCAGCCCGCGCTGCTCGATGAGGGCTCTGCCGACGTGGTAAGAGATGAAGGTGTCGCCGAGGCCCGCGGCGGCCAGCTGCAGCGCGTGGGTCTGGAACTCCACCTCGATCACCGGGTCGAAGCGGATGCCGGCCCGCTGCGCGCGCTCGAAGAGGGATGCGCGCAGCGGATCGCCGAGGGCCCAGCTCGACTCGGAGAGGATGAGCGGCCGGTCGGTGAGCTCCGCGACGTCGATGGGGCCGTCGGCGGGCAGTGGACTGGCCGAGACGAAGACGGCCTGATCGGTGAAGACGGTCGGGCTGACCACGAGATCCCGGGCGTCGACGGGCAGCTGCACGAGGCCGGCCTCCAGCGATCCCGAGCGCACCGCCTCGGCGACCTCGGAGGAGTTGAGGCCCGTGATGTGCACGCGCACCTTCGGATGCCGCTCCCGGAACTCCTTGATCAGGTCGGTCAGGAGGTAGAGGTGGGCGCTGCTGAAGGTGCCGAACGACACCCGGCCCTCCTCGACCGAGCGGAGGCGGCGGCTCCACTCGGAGAAGTCGCGCATGCTGCGGAGCGCCTCCTGCGCCAGTGGCAGGAGCTGCTTGCCGGCGTCGGTGAGCTGCAGCCCGCGCGAGGTGCGTGTGAACAGCGAGACCTCGAGGCTCTGCTCGAGGTTGGCGATCTGCTCCGAGAGGCTCGGCTGCGCGATGTGGTTCTCGGCGGCCGCGCCGGCGAAGGTGCCGATCTGAGCTGCCGAGACGAAGTATTCGAGCTGCCGGATCGAGGGGAGTGGCACTGCGCCTCCTGCGTGGTCGGGGTGCGGGGTCCGAACGGCGGACGGACCGGTGGTCGGGGTGCTGACGGGCTGGCGGTCTGGGTGCTTCGATGGCGAGGAAACGATGACCCGCTGATTTCGCGAGCGTAACGGTTGCGATGACGGCCGCTGGATCCGCTCCGCGGGATCGGCGCGATCACGCGGAAACTATGACCTCATAGGCAAAACCTGTGGCTGCCATCCTCTAATAAGCATTGTCCTTCACTTCGCGCGCTGCTGCAATGATCCGCAACGCAACGAAGGAGTGGGAGCGGCGATGAACACAGCAAGTCAGACCATCGTGGTGACGGGGGCGGCCTCGGGGATGGGGCGGGCCACCGCCGAGCGGTTCCTGCGAGAGGGCTGGCGCGTGCTGGCTCTGGACATCGTGCCGGTGGAGGCTCCCGCCGAAGGCTCGGAGCGATTCGCGACCCACGTCGTCGACGTGCGGTCGCGCGCCTCGATCGAGGAGGCGCTGGCCGCGCTGCTCCCGGCGGGCGAGCGGATCGACGCGGTGGCGAACATCGCCGGCATCTACCCGCCCACCGACATCGACTCCTACGACGAGGAGACCTACCGTCGCATCTTCGACATCAACGTCTTCGGCCTGGTCAACGTGATCGCGGCGGCCAAGCCCCGCATGGGCGAGGGATCGGCGGTCGTGAACTTCGCCTCGGTCGACGCTTTCGAGGTCTCGCCGGGTCAGCTGTTCTACGGCGCCTCGAAGGCCGCCGTGGTGATGCTCACGAAGGCGCTCGCCCTCGAGCTCGCGCCGCTCGGCATCCGCGTCAACGGCATCGCACCCGGATGGGTCGAGACCCCGGGCAACGCCGCCACCGGGCGCATGGCCGAGGCCGCCGCCACGATCCCGCTGGGTCGCGTCGCGCAGCCCGCCGAGATCGCGGACTGGGTGCTGCTCCTCGCGGGGCCTCGCCACACCTCCTTCATGACCGGGGAGATCGTGACCCTGTCGGGCGGCGCGGTGATCCGGCAGTGACCGATCCCGATCCGGCATCGCCCGATCTCGACCCTGCATCCCTCGATCCCGATCCGGCATCAGCCGAATCCGCCCCCGAATCCGCGACACCGCAGCGAAGGAACCGACCATGACCAAGATCTTCCCCTCCGAGTCCACCGTCGTGGTCACCGGCGCGGCCCGGGGCCAGGGGGCCGCCCACGCCGCGCTGCTCGGGCGCCCCGGCGTGCGGGTGGTGCTGACAGACGTGCTCGAGGAGGAGGGCGAGCGCACGGCGGCCGTGCTGCGCAGCTCGGGATGCGACGCGCACTACCGCCGGCTCGACGTCTCGGATCCCGAGCACTGGCGCGCTCTCGCCGATGAGCTGCGCACGTCGGACGTGCCGCTGGCCGGGCTCGTCAACAACGCGGGGATCCTGAGGCACGCCTCGATCGAGGAGACCGACCTGCAGACGTGGGCGCTGCACGAGCGCGTGAACGTGCACGGGACCTTCCTGGGCATCCAGGCGCTCGCCCCGATCATGTTCGAGCGGGGCTCGGGAGCCGTCGTCAACGTCTCCTCGACGGCCGCGCTCGCCGGTTCCCGGGGCTACGCGGCCTACTCCGCCTCCAAAGCCGCGGTGCTCGCCCTCACCAGGGTGGCCGCGCTCGAGTACGCCCCGAAGGTGCGGGTCAACGCGATCTGCCCCGGCGGCGTCTCCACCCCCATGAACGACTTCGAGCCCGAGGGCGGATCCAGCAGCTCCGCCCCGCTCGCCCGGCGCGCGAGCGTGGAGGAGATCTCGCCGCTCGTCGAGTACCTCCTCAGCCCGCGCGCGTCGTTCGTGACCGGGGCCGCATTCACCATCGACGGCGGCCTCACCATCTGATCCGGCGCAACGCTGCGCCGGATCCCGAAACGCATCATCCCCTCAGAGAAACGGAAAGAACATGAATCTCAGCAAGAAGGTCTCCCAGGGCGTCGTCACGGCGGCGGCCATCGGTCTCGCGTCGATGGCGCTGGTCGGCTGCAGCGGCGGCGGCAGCGAAGCCGCGGCGCCCGCGGCTGATTGCACCCCGGCGCACGAGGGGCTCACCACGATCACGGCGGGCACGCTGACCGTCGGCGTGCCCGAGAACCTCCCCTACACGCAGACCCAGGGCGACGACGCCGACGGCTTCGAGATCGCGCTCGTGCGCAAGCTCGCGGAGGCCGAGTGCCTGGCGCTCAAGTTCGTGCCGATCACCTACGGCAACGGCGTGCCGATGATCAGCGAGCAGAAGGCCGTCGACATGATCACCGGCGGGTGGTACGTCACCGAGGAGCGGGCGCAGAAGGTCGGCTTCACCACCCCCACCTACTTCGACTCGATGGCGATCATCTCCGCCGACGGGATCGACACGGTGGAGGGGCTCGAGGACATCGGGGCGGTGGGCAGCGGTGCCGGATTCTCGTGGGAGGGCGACATGTCCAAGGTGCTCGGCGACCAGTTCAAGACCTACCCGAGCACCGTCGAGATCAAGCAGGACCTCGTGGCCGGGCGCCTGGCCGCCGCCCTCGACGGATACGCCGTGGCCACCGTCGCCTACGCCGACACCGACTACGAGGTGCAGATCGCGGCCCCCGACGACCGCGTGGCCATCACCACCGACCAGCCGGTCAGCGCATTCCCGGTGTCGAAGGACAACCGGGCGCTCTCGGACGCGCTGAGCGAGCAGATCGACGCCTTCCGCGAGGACGGCACGCTGGCCGAGATCCTCGCCGATTGGGACCTGCCCGCGGAGCTCGTCGTGCCGGCCGAGCGCGCGGCGACGTCGATCCGATAGCGGCTCGCGGCGGGAGCGGGGCCGTCGCCTCGCGCCCGCCGCCTCACGAACTGGAGAACCCGGCATGAGCACTCCCATCCTCACCAAGGCGATCGACATCCCCCGGGCGGGGGTCGAGATCCGCAACCTCTCGAAGAGCTTCGGCGACAACCACGTGCTGCAGGACATCTCGATGACGGTCACGCCGGGCAGCGTGACCTCGCTCATCGGGCCGTCGGGCTCGGGCAAGAGCACCCTGCTGCGCTGCATCAACTACCTCGAGCAGCCCGACCACGGCACCATCACCGTCGGCGACATCACCATCGACGCGGATGACCGCCTGCGCGACAGCGAGCTGCTGGCCCTGCGCCGGCAGGTCGGCATGGTGTTCCAGTCGTTCAATCTCTTCCCGCACTTCTCCGTGCTGCGCAACGTCGCGTTCCCCCAGGAGAAGATCCTCGGCCGCAGCCGCGCGGAGGCGGAGGAGCGGGCGCTCACCCTCCTCGACCGAGTCGGCCTCAAGGACAAGGCGAACCAGCATCCCGGCAGCTGCTCGGGCGGTCAGCAGCAGCGCATCGCCATCGTGCGGGCGCTCGCGCTCAACCCGCAGGCCATGCTGTTCGACGAGCCGACGAGCGCCCTCGATCCCGAGATCGGGCTCGAGGTGCTGGCCGTGATGCGCGACCTCGCCGACACCGGCATGACGATGATCGTGGTCACCCACGAGATGCAGTTCGCCCGCGACGTGGGCGACCACCTGGTGGTGATGGCCGACGGCGGCATCATCGAGGAGGGCGACCCGGCCGAGATCATGTCGAATCCGCGAGAAGAGCGCACCCGGCGATTCCTGAACGCCGTGCTGGAGCGCTGACATGGGCGACGCATTCCTCACCGTGCTGCTGGGCCTGCCGATGACGCTGCTGGTCACGGCCCTGGCCTTCGGGATCGGGCTGGTCGGCGGATTCCCGATCATGCTCGGGCTGCGGTCGCGCATCGCGCCGGTGCGCCTCGCCGTCCGCCTGCTGGTCGATCTCATCCGCGGGATCCCGCCGATCGTGTGGCTGTTCCTGATCTACTTCGGCGTGCAGTTCGGGGCGATCCGCATGGACTCGCTCACGGCCGCCGTGGCGGGACTCGGGATCATCGCGAGCGCGTATCTCGCCGAGATGTACCGCGGCGGCTTCCAGACCCTGCCGAGAGGGCAGGCGGAGGCCGCGGGCGCGCTCGGGCTGAGCCGGTTCGACACCTTCGTCTTCGTGCTCACGCCGCAGGCGTTCCGCACCGTGCTGCCCTCGATCACCACCTTCCTGCTCTCGCTCATCAAGGACTCGTCGATCGCGTCCACGATCGGCGTCGCGGACATGGTGTTCATGGCGAACCAGTTCGCCCGGCAGAACCCGGACGTGGCAGGCATCGTACCGTTCCTGCTCGCCGCCGTCGTCTACCTCGTGATCAGCATTCCCGTCGCGCTGCTCGCGCGCAGACTCGACTCGCGGATGAGGGGAGCCCAGTCATGAACTTCGTCGAATACCTGCCGCGTCTCGGCAACGGCCTGCTCGTCAGCCTGCAGCTGACCGTGATCTCCGTGGTGCTCGGCTACGTGATCGGCCTGTTCTTCGCCCTCGGCTCGAGCTCCCGCCGCAGATGGCTGCGGTGGCCGGCCATCGCCGTCGTCGAGATCGGGCGCGGGATCCCAGCACTCGTGGTGCTCTATATGGTCTACTTCGGGCTCCCGGCATTCGGGCTGCTGCTCGAGAACTTCACCGCCGCAGCGGCGGCGCTGACCTTCACGGTCGCGGCGTACTCCTCCGAGATGATCCGAGCGGGCATCGCCTCGGTGCCGCGGGGGCAGCGGGAGGCGGCGCAGGCGCTCGGCCTCGGCGCGACCACGTCCTTCCTCCGCATCATCCTGCCGCAGGGGCTGCGCTCGTCGATCCCGGCGCTGATGGGGCTCGCGATCATGTCGTTCCAGGGCACGTCGCTGGCGTACTCCATCTCGGTCAACGAGCTCATGAGCCAGGCCTACCAGGTGAGCACGATCACCTTCGAGTACCTGGCGGTCTACGGCGTGACGGGGCTCATCTTCGCCGCGGTGGCGGTGCCCGCGACCTGGCTGTCGGTCGCGGTCGAGCGACGGCTGGCGCGCGGGGCGGTTTGAGGCCCGGGTCGCGGCGGGTCGGCGTCGCGCCGTGCGGGGAACGGATGCTCCGCACGGCGCCGTCGATCCTCAATAGGAAAAACCTATTACATATACACCTAAATCAGCATTTCCCTATCACTTGGCCTCGCCTACCGTCGAAAGCACCGGATCCCGAACCCGACGAGGCCGCACCCCACAGCAAAGGAGCATCATGACCCGATACTGCGTCATCGGCGGAGGAGCCGCCGGAATGTCGGCGCTCGTGCAACTGCGCGAGGCCGGCTTCGAGGTCGACTGCTACGAGAAGAGCGACCGCGTCGGCGGGCACTGGCAGCACGACTACGAGGCGCTGCACCTCATCACGTCGCGCGACATGACCCACTTCGAGGGCTTCCCGATGCCGAGCGACTACCCGCACTTCCCGAGTCGCGAGCAGGTCGTCGCGTACCTCGAGTCGTACGCCCGTGCGAAGGGGCTGTACGACGTCATCGCCTTCAACACCGAGGTGACGTCGATCGAGCCGATCGGCGCCGACGGCCCCGTCGGCTCCGCCGGCTGGACCGTCGAGCTCGGCACCGGCGAGCGCATCGACTACGACGGCGTGCTGGTGGGCAACGGGCACCTCTGGGACCAGAAGGTGCCGCACTTCCCCGGCGAGTTCACGGGCAAGACGATCCACTCCGGCTCGTACCGCAACACCGGCGACATCGAGGGCGACCGGGTGCTCGTCGTCGGAGTCGGCAACTCCGGCTGCGACCTGGCCGTCGACGCGGCGCAGAACCGCTTCTCCGTGGACATCGTGATGCGGGAGGGCACCCACTTCCAGCCGAAGATGTACTTCGGCGTCCCGCGCCAGGAGGTGCCCTGGCTCGCCGACTTCGCGCCGGACGAGGTCGACCTGCTCTCGCGACTGCTCGCCAAGGTCTCCATCGGCGAGGCGAAGGACTACCCCGGCATGCCGGAGCCGAAGTCGCGCTCGCTCGCGGAGGGGCGCGCCGTCGTCAACACGCTGATGCCCTACTGGGTGCACCACGGCCGCATCGGCATCGTGCCCGGCATCGAGCGCTTCGACGGCAGGGCCGTGCACTTCTCCGACGGCACGGCGAAGGAGTACGACACGATTCTGTGGGCCACGGGCTTCCACGCGAGCCTGCCCTTCCTCGACGAGGATCTGATCCATCGCAGCAACGGGGTGCCGCTGCGCTACGCGGCCGGCATCGTGCCCCAGGGGCTCGAGAAGCTGTACTACATCGGCCTCTCGGCGCCGCGCGGCCCGCAGATCCCGGTCTACGGGGTCCAGGCGAAGCGGGTGATCGAGATGATCCGCCTGCACGAGCGCGCCGGGGGCTTCGCGCCCGTGCAGTCGTATCTCGCCGGGCTGCAGGAGGCGAACGACGTCATCGACATCGTGCGCGCGGTCTGGGAGGAGCAGCTCGCCGACACCGATCGCCTGCTGGCGGCGTACGCGTCCGCCCGCCCGGCGGAGGAGTCGGTGGCCTCGGCGGCGGCCGCGTAGCCGGCGCGGGCGCGGGCGCCCGGCGTGAGCTCTTGGTGTGCGCAGATCGTCGGTATCCCCGGCGGATAGGGACGATCTGCGCACACCAAACGCAGTTTGGGAGGAGGCGGGCGCGCCCGTCGCGACCCGAGTACCCTGGAACGGTGACTGCGCCCAACGGACTCCGCGCTATCCCCACCGATGACCGCGCCTGGCTCATGGCCGCGCTCGCCGACGCGCTCGGCGGCGGCGCTCCGGTGCTGCCGGTCGCGGCCGGCGCCGACCCCGACGCGATCGCGGCGCTCCAGCACGAGGACCTGCCCGAGGGCACGGCGCTCGTGGTGCGCACTTCCGGCTCCAGCGGGGTGCCCAAGGCCGTGGCACTCGGCGCCGAGGCGCTGCGGGCCGGTGCCGAGGCCACGCACGAGGCGTTCGGGGGAGCGGGGCAGTGGCTCGTCGCGCTCCCGGTGCACCTCATCTCCGGGCTGCAGATGCTCGTGCGCGGCGAGGTGTCGGGGATCGCACCGGTCTTCTTCGACGGGGGAGGCGACGGCTTCGACCCGGAGCGCCTGCTCGCGACGGCCGAGAGCCTCGAGCACGATCGGCGCTACGTCTCGCTGGTGCCGGTGCAGTTCTCGCGGCTGCTCGATCTGGCCGAGCGGGATCGCGATGCCGCCGACGCGCTGCGGCGCTTCGACGCCGTGCTGGTGGGCGGCCAGGGCGTGCCGCTGGCGATGCGCCGACGCGCGCACGAGCTGGGTGCGGCGCTCAAGCGCAGCTACGGCATGACCGAGACCGCGGGCGGCTGCGTCTACGACGGCGTGGAGATCGGCGACACCCGGGTGCGCATCCGCGAGGGGGAGGTGCAGCTGGCCGGATCAGCGCTCGCACTGGGATACGCGGGTGATCCGGCGCTCACCGCGCAGCGATTCATCGAGGACCGCGACCGCGACGGCGCGCCGAGCCGCTGGTACCGCACGGGCGACGCCGGCGAGCTGCTGGGCGGCATGCTCACCGTCACCGGACGCCTCGACCGCGTGATCATCTCGGGCGGCGTCAACGTGTCGCTCGACGAGGTGGAGCGCGTGGCGCGCGACTTCGCCGGCTGGGGCAGCGCGGTGGCGCTCGCGGGCCCGCACCCGGAGTGGGGCGAGCGCGTCAGCCTGGTCGTGGAGACGGCGTCGGAGGCCGATGCGCAGGCGGCGGGCTTCGACGAGGTGCGCGCCGCGATCCGGGATCGCCTCGGCGCCGCCGCGGCGCCGGAGTGGGTCACCGAGACCGAGCGGATCCCGCGCCTCGCGGGCGGCAAGCCGGATCTCACCGCCCTCGACGAGTGGCTGACGCGTCTGCGGGCCAGCTTCAGCGAGGTGCGGCGGGCGCAGGGAATCGAGGAGGGGCAGTGAGCAGCAGGGATCGGCGCAGATCGGGCAACCCGGCCGTGCGGGCCGCGGCGGCGCGGCAGGTCGCGGCCGGGGAGGAGCCCCGGATCACGTGGCGCAACTGGGTCGGGGGTGCGCGCCTGCGCACCCTGCCGCTCGCGGTCGCGCCGGTCGCGGCGGGAGCGGGCGTCGCCCACATGGTGCAGGGCTTCTCGCTGACGCTCACGCTGCTCGCGCTCGCCGTCGCGGTGCTGCTGCAGATCGGCGTGAACTACGCGAACGACTACTCCGACGGGGTCCGCGGCACCGACGCGTATCGCGTGGGGCCGGCTCGCCTCACCGGATCCGGCCTCGTCGATCCGCGGAAGGTGCTCGTCACCGCCCTCGTGTTCTTCGGGCTCGCCGCGGCGGCGGGCCTGGCGGCAGTGATCGTGAGCGAGCGCTGGTGGTTCCTCGCTCTCGGGGTGCTCGCGATCCTCGCCGCCTGGTTCTACACCGGCGGCAAGCGCCCCTACGGCTACGCGGGCCTCGGGGAAGCGGTGGTGTTCGTCTTCTTCGGGCTCGTCGCGACCGTCGGCACCGTGTACCTGCAGACCGACGTGCAGACGCAGGAGGCCTGGTTCGCCGGCGCGGGCGTCGGGTTCTTCGCCGTCGCCGTGCTCGTCGTCAACAACCTGCGCGACATTCCCACCGACCGCCTCGCCGGCAAGCGCACCCTCGCCGTGCGCATGGGCGATCGGGCCTCGCGGGCGCTCTACATCGTGTGCGTGCTGCTGCCCTTCGCGGTGCCGGCCGTCTTCGGCTTCGTGAACCCGGGCATGGTGCTGGTGTGGCTCGTGCTGCTGGTCGTGGCGCCCTGCGTGCTGATCGTCGTCACCGCCAAGACGCCGCGCGAGCTGATCCTCGTGCTGCAGCTCACCAGCCTCGCGGCGCTCGCGTACGGCGTGCTGCTGGGCGTGGCGTTCGCCTTCTGAGCGTCCGTCCCGACATCGAGCCCGAGCCCGTGGGCCGAGCCCGAGCCCGAATCCGAGCTCGTTGTACGAGACCGCATGAATCTTCCGCGACGGAGGGCTCGCCCTCGCACAACGGGCTCGGTCTCACCGACCGGGACCGGTGCGTCGCCCCGGCGCACGCGGGACGCCCCCTTGCCCCGCTCCGCTCCGAGTCGGTAGGCTGACTCGGGTACCCCGATCGACCCGGAGGAAAGGAGCAGGCCATGGAACGCACCCGCATCCCGTCGGCGTCTGCTCTTCCGGGCAGCCGGCTGACCGGACACTAGTTCACCCGGCCGCGCTGCTCGCGGCCCCTCCGAATCAGCCCCGAGCACCGGCGTCTCCGCCGACGAGCTCCCATCCGATCAGGGATCATGACCTCTCAGCACCCCGACTCCACGCCCGCCGGCGCCGAGACCGCGGCTCCGGCGCGCCTCCCCATGCTGCGCTCGCTCGCGCGGCTCGTCCCCTACGCCCGCCCCGCGATGCCGCGCCTCATCGGCGGAGCGGCGGTCGCGCTCGCCGCCACCGTGGTGAGTCTCATGGTGCCGCTCGTGATCCAGTGGGTCATCGACGGCCCCATCAGCACGGGCGACCGCGCCGTCGTGCTGTGGGGTGTGGGCGCGGTCTTCGCGCTCGGCCTCCTCGAAGCCCTGCTCATCTTCCTGCGGCGCGCACTCGTGCTCGCCCCGGCGACCGAGGTGGACCGCCTGGTGCGGCAGGCCTTCTTCGAACGGCTGCTGCGGCTGCCCGTCGCGTTCCACGACCGCTGGCCGGGAGGTCAGCTGCTCAGCCGGATGATGCAGGACATCGGCCGCGTGCGGCGGTTCCTCTCGTTCGGGCTCATCATGCTGCTCGTGAACCTGCTGACCATCGTCATCGGGATCGGCCTGCTGTTCCGCTGGCACTGGCTGCTCGGCTGCCTCTTCCTCGTCTGCACGGTGCCGCTGTGGCTCGCGAGCGTGCGCTTCAATTCGCGCTTCGACACCCTGTCGCGGCTGAGCCAGGATCAGGCGGGCGACCTCGCCACCTCGGTGGAGGAGAGCGTGCACGGGATCCGGGTGCTCAAGGCGTTCGGCCGCGGCGGGCACGCGCTCGACGCCTTCACGCGCCGGGCGGAGTCGCTGCGCGCCACCGAGCTGCGCAAGGCGCGGGCGCTCGGCGAGATCTGGTTCTGGCACGAGATCGTGCCGGTCGCGGCGCAGGCCGCCTGCCTGCTCGCGGGCGTCTGGCTCGTGACCCGCGGCGAGCTCTCCGTGGGGCAGCTCTTCGCGTTCTTCACGCTGGCCGCCGCCCTCAGCTGGCCGATCGGGTCGCTGGGCTTCCTCTTCTCGATGCTGATCGACACCCGCACCTCGGTCGACCGCGTCTTCGAGGTGTTCGACGCGCCGATCGCGGTCGAGGATCCCGCGCACCCCGTCGATCCGGGGTCGATCACCGGCCGGCTGCGGTTCGAGAACGTGTCCTTCCGGTACCCCGACATGCGCGCCGGTGAACGGAACGTGATCGACGGCCTCGACCTCGAGCTCGAGCCGGGGGAGACCCTGGCGCTCGTGGGCGCGACGGGCTGCGGCAAGACCACGCTCACGACGCTGCCCTCGCGCCTGTTCGACGTGACCGGGGGAGCCGTGCGGCTCGACGGCGTCGACGTGCGCGAGATGGCGCTCGCGACCCTGCGCTCGCACATCGGCATCGCGTTCGAGGACCCGGTGCTGTTCTCGGCGTCGGTGCGCGAGAACGTGCTGCTCGGGCGCGAGGATCTCGAACCGGGGAGCGAGGAGGCGGAGCGGGTGCTGCGCGAGGCGCTCGCGGTGGCCAGCGCCGGCTTCGCCCACGACCTGCCGTTCGGCCTCGACACCGAGGTCGGCGAGGAGGGGCTCAGCCTCTCGGGCGGTCAGCGGCAGCGGCTCGCCCTGGCCCGGGTGGTCGCGGCGAAGCCCGCGGTGCTCGTGCTCGACGACCCGCTGTCGGCGCTCGACGTCGACACCGAGACGCGGGTGACGGCCGAGCTGCGCCGCGTGCTCGCCGACACCACGGTGCTCGTCGTCGCCCACCGCCCGTCGACGGTCGCCCTGGCCGACCGCGTCGCGGTCATGTCGGAGGGGCGGATCGTCCGGGTGGGACGGCACGCCGAACTGCTGCGCACGAGCGCCGAGTACCGGGCGCTCCTGTCCACCCTCGGCGACGGCGATCGAGGCGGCGAGCGGTTCGGGGATCCGGAGCCCGGAGCCGGGGACCGACCCGGAGAGGGGGCTGTCGCATGAGCGTCACCACCGTGCACGGCACGAGCGGAGAGGATCGCGGCGACTACAACCGCGCCGAGAGCCGGTCGATCCGGCTGCGCTCCCTGCGGCTCCTCGCCGACATCCTGCGCCCCCGCAGAGGGCTGCTCGTGCTCACCGTCTCGGTCGTCGTCGTGTCGACGATCCTGCGCGCCGTCGTGCCGAGCCTCATCGCCTACGGCATCGACACCGCGCTGCCCGCCGCGCTCGCGGGCGACTGGGCGCCGATCCTGTGGACCGCGGCCGCGATCCTCGGCGCGGGCGGCGCGGGCGGGCTGCTCGTCGGCTGGTACGTCGTGCTGATCGCCCGGCTCACGCAGGCGATCATGATCGAACTGCGCACCCGCATCTTCCGGCACACGCAGCGGCTCAGCCTCGAGTTCCACGAGGGCTACACCTCGGGACGCATCATCTCGCGGCAGACGAGCGACCTGGAGTCGATCCAGGAACTGCTCGACGGCAGCCTGAACGAGCTCGTCGACGCGGTGCTCATCGGCGTGTTCACGCTGTGCGCCCTGCTGCTGCTCGACTGGCAGAGCGCGGTGATCCTGACCGCCGCAATGATCCCGCTCGTGCTGCTGATGCGCTGGTTCGTGCGCGAGTCGCAGCGCGGCTTCCGCGCCACCAGCGTCGCCAGCGCGAAACTCATCGTGCGATTCGTCGAGACGATGACCGGGATCCGCGCCGTGCAGGCGTTCCGCAAGGAGCGGCAGCGCTCGCGGCAGTTCGGGGGCGCCGCGAAGGAGTACCTCGACGCGAACCTGCGCGTCATCAAGCTCTACGGCGTGTTCGATCCGGCCCTCATGCTGCTCGGCAGTACCACGATCGCGGTCGTGCTGCTGTGGGGCTCGCTGCGCGTCGTCGACGGGGCGCTCGCCATCGGCGTGCTGCTCGCCGCGATCATGTACGTGCGCAACTTCTTCGGCCCGCTCGAGGAGGTGGCGACGTTCCTGAACTCCTACCAGTCGGCGGCGGCCGCGCTGGAGAAGGTGTCGGGTGTGCTCGAGGAGGAGCCGACGGTGGCGGATCCCGCCCAGCCCGGGCGTCTGCCGGAGAGCGGCGGCGAGATCCGCTTCGAGCGCGTCGACTTCGGATACGGCGCCGGCCGCAGCGTGCTGCAGATCCCCGATCTCACGGTCCCGAGCGGCCAGACCGTGGCGCTCGTGGGCACGACGGGCGCGGGCAAGTCGACGCTCGCGAAGCTGGTGGCCCGCTTCTACGACCCGCGGGGCGGGGCGGTGCGGCTCGACGGGGTCGACCTGCGCGCCGTCGCCTCCGCCGAGCTGCGGCGGGCGGTCGTCATGGTGACGCAGGAGGCCTACCTGTTCAGCGGCTCCGTGGCCGACAACATCGCGCTCGGCAACCCCGACGCCTCGCTCGCCGAGATCCAGGAGGCCGCGCGCGCGGTCGGCGCGCACGACTTCATCGAGGCGCTGCCCGACGGCTACGACACCGACGTGAACAAGCGCGGCGGCCGGGTCTCGGCCGGGCAGCGGCAGCTGATCTCGTTCGCGCGGGCCTTCCTCGCCGATCCGACCGTGCTGATCCTCGACGAGGCGACGGCCTCGCTCGATCTGCCGAGCGAGCGCCTGGTGCAGGCCGCCCTGCAGCGGCTGCTCGCCGATCGCACCGCGATCATCATCGCGCACCGGCTCTCGACGGTGGAGATCGCCGACCGGGTGCTCGTGATGGAGCACGGGCGCGTGGTCGAGGACGGGAGTCCGGCGCAGCTGATCGCGCGCGACGGCCGCTACGCCCGGCTGCACCGGGAGTGGGCGGCGTCGCAGGCCTGAGACGGCCCGGCCGGCTCGATCCCGCGGCCGCGGGACGCGTCGCAGTAGTGTGGAGACGACATGTCGAATTCCACGCGGGCGCTCTTGCGGCGCATGGCCCCGAGCATCTACGGGCCGACGATCCTGTTCACCCTCGGGGAGTACGCGATGCTGCCGCTGATCCCGGTGATCGCGGTCGGCATGGGAGCGGGGCTCGGCCTGTCGGGGGTCATCGCGTCGGCCGTCGTGGTCGGCCAGCTCGTCGGCAACCTGCCGGCGAGCTGGGTGGTGGCGCGCGCCGGAGAGCGCATCGCGATGCTCATCGCCTCGGGGGTGGCCCTGCTGGGCGCCGTCGGGGTGGCGCTCGCCCCGAACGTGGGCGTGCTGGGGGTGTCGGTCTTCGTCGTGGGATTCGCGGCGGCCACCTTCGGGCTCGCGCGGCACTCGTTCATGACGACGCGAGTGCCGTTCGCGTTCCGCGCCCGCGCGCTCTCCCTGATCGGCGGCTCGCACCGCCTCGGGCGCTTCGCGGGGCCGTTCCTCGCCGCCGGCCTGCTCGCTGCGACGGGGAGCTCCGCCGCGCCGGTGTGGGCGTTCGTCGTGTGCCTGGGGCTCGCGGCGCTGCTGGTCGGGTTCGCCCCGGATCCGGAGCGCGCGATCGCCCCCGCACCCGGGCGCGCCGCATCGGACGGGGCCGTCGACGCCGACGGGAGCGCCGGAACCGCCGGAACCGCTTCGCCGCGGCGGTCAGGCGGGATCGCCGCGGCGGTCCGTGCGGGCCGCGGGCCGCTGCTGAGGATCGGCGGATCGGCCGCCGCGCTGTCGGGGCTGCGCTCCGTGAAGGACGTGCTGCTGCCGCTCTGGGGCGTCTCGATCGGCATGGACGCCACGGGCATCGCGCTCGTCGTGGGGATCTCGGGCACCATCGACTTCGCCCTGTTCTACACGAGCGGGCAGGTGATGGATCGTTTCGGGCGGCTGTGGGCGGCGCTGCCGGCGACGGTCGCCATGGCGGTGAGCTTCCTCGTGCTGGCGTGCACGCACGACCTTCCCGGCGCCGAGGCCTGGCTGCTGGGCTGCGCGGTGGTGATCGGCGTCGGCAACGGGCTCTCGAGCGGGATCCTGCTCACCCTCGGCGCCGATCTCGCCCCGCGGGACGATCCCGCCCCGTACCTGGCCGCGTGGCGCACGCTCACCGATCTCGGCGGCGCGGTCGCGCCGCTCGCCGTATCCGCGATCGCGGCGGCGTCGCTGCCCCTGGCCGCGGCGGCGACCGGGGTGCTCGCGGTGCTCGGCAGCGCGGGCTTCGCGCGCTGGATCCCGCGCTACATCCCGCGTGCGCGGGGCGGGCGGCGGCACCGCTAGGCGGGGTGTTCGTCCCTCGGTGATACTTCGCTCACAGGCGACGATCCTGGCCCGGTCGCGACGAGTTATGCACATCGTCGGTTCTCGCCCGTGATCAGCGGTTTTTCTCTGGCAGACTGACTCCGAATCGGACAGAATGGGAGTGTGATCACCATGAACGAACCGCAGGTCCGGGCCGTCATCGGCCTGCTCGCCGCGACGCTCGTCGGGTTCGTCACCCTGGTCACGCAGTTGCTCACGCGCGCCATATCGGCCCAGTTCGACGGGGTGGCGGCGAGGTTCGAGAAGATCGATGTCAAGCTCGACGCCAAGTTCGAAGCCGCAGACGCCCGCTTCGACGCCCTGCACGCCGAGATGGTGCTGCGCTTCGAGCACCAGGAGCGGGCGTTCGACGAGCGGTTCGCGCGCCTCGAGGCGAAGCTCGAGGGCCTCGATCGAGACGTGCAGGCCATCTCGAAGCGGGTGCTCCCGGAGTAGTGCGCCGTTCGGGCCGCTCGGCGACCGGACGGGTGAGGGCGCTACGACCTGGGGGCACTCCGACGGCTCTCCGCGGCTTCGGAGCCCCGGTTGCCTAAACTAGACCCCGTCCGCCCACCGGCGCACATCTCCCGACCGAAGGACTCCCGCACACCGTGAGCACCACCGATCGCCAGGCCCCGCTCCGCATCCTGATCGGATGCGACACCTTCCTCCCCGACGTCAACGGCGCGGCCCGCTTCGCCGAACGGCTGGCCGCCGGGCTCGTGCAGCGCGGCGAGGATGTGCACGTGGTCGCCCCGTCGGTACGGCACAATCGCACGGGCAGCTTCGTGGAGACCATCGAGGGCGAGCGCATGACGGTGCACCGCTGGGCGAGCTGGCGCTGGTACCCGCACGACTGGCTGCGCTTCGTACTGCCCTGGCGGGCCCGGGGGTACGCCCGCAAACTGCTCGACCGCGTGCGTCCCGACGTGATCCACATCCAGTCGCACATCGTGATCGGGCGCGCCCTCGCGATCGAGGGCGCGAAGCGGGGCATCCGCGTCGTCGCCACGAACCACGTCATGCCCGAGAACGTGCTCGACTTCACGCTCCTGCCCGAGAAGGCCAAGCGCCTCTTCGTGCGCTGGGGCTGGAACGCCGCCGATCGGGTGCTGAAGCTCGCGGCCGCCGTCACCACCCCCACCCGTCGCGCGGCCGACTTCCTCGAGCGCAACACGCACCGCCGGGGCGTGCTCCCGGTGAGCTGCGGTCTGCGGGCGTCGAACTACACCGCCGATCTCTCTCCGCGCACCGAGAACAGGCTCGTCTTCGTGGGCCGGGTCACGCTCGAGAAGGAGATCGACGTCATCCTGCGCGCGATCCCGCGCATCGATCCCGAACTCGACGTCAGCTTCACCGTCGTGGGCGATGGCGACCAGCGCAAGAGCCTCGAGAAGCTCGCCGCCGAACTCGGGATCGCCGACCGGGTGCGCTTCACCGGGCGCGTCACCGACGAGCAGTTGCGCGCGTGCCTCACCGGGGCCAGCGTGTTCGTGATCGCCTCGATCGCCGAGCTGCAGTCGATCGCCACGATGGAGGCGATGGCCTCCGGCCTGCCCGTCGTCGCGGCCGACGCCATGGCCCTGCCGCACCTGGTGCACCACGGCGAGAACGGCTATCTCTTCCAGCCGGGCAACGACCGCGAGCTCGCCGATCAGATCGAGCGGGTGCTGCGTCGCAGCCCCGAGGAGTTCGAGCGCATGCAGCGCGCCTCGATCGAGGCGGTGCAGGTGCACGACATCGATCGCACGCTCGACACCTTCGAGGCGCTCTACCGCGGCGAGCCCGTCGCGAGCTGATGCACGTCCTCGTCGTCACCGATCAGCATCCCGAGTCGCTCGGCGGGGTGCAGGTGGCGATCCGTCTGCAGCGGCGGTATCTCGAGCGCCTCGGCCACCGGGTCACCGTCGCGGCCCCCGCCCTGCACCGGCGCGGCTACGCCGCCGACCCCGCCGACGGCGAGGCCTACGTCGATCTGCCGTCGATGCCCATCACGCGGGACCGGGAGTACGGGCTGAGCTGGCCGGGGAGGCGCACCGATCGGGCGCTCGCCGCGGCGCTGGCGGGACTGCCCCCGGTGGATCTCGTGCACGTGCAGGGAGACTTCTGGGGTGCGCTGACCGGTGCGCGGGCCGCACGCGGGCTGCGCGTTCCGCTCGTGATCACGATGCACAACCACGTCGACGAGGGGACGCGGGCCGTCACGCCGCTCGCCCCGCTCGCGTTCGGCGCGCTGCGCCTCTGGCGGAGGCTCGTGCTGGGGCGGTGCCGCGGTGCGGTGTCGCCGAAGGCCCGCGGGGCCTGGCGCTACCTCGCCGAGCTGGCGGCGGAGGCGAGCGCGGTGACCGCGCCGTCGCGGCACTTCGCCGATGAGCTGGAGCGGCACGGCGTCTCGCCCCGGGTGCTCGTCACCCGCGGCGGGGTCGACGACGAGGCGATCGCCGAGGTGCGGGCGCTGCCGCGCTCGCCGAGGCGGCGGCCGCGGCTCGTGTGGCTCGGGCGCATGAGCCACGAGAAGCGGGTGCTCGAGTTCGTGGACGCCGTGGGGGAGTCCGGCATCGATGCGGACGTCGTGCTGCACGGCGGCGGGCTGCTGCTGCCGCGGGTGCGCGACCGGATCGCGAAGCTGGGTCTCGGCGACCGGGTGACGGTCGCGGGCCCGGTGCCGTACCGCGACGCGCTCGCCGCCATGCACGACGCCGACGCGCTCGTGCAGACCTCGGTGGGATTCGAGACCCAGGGACTCACTCCCTTCGAAGCAGCCGCGCTCGGCACGCCGACCGTCTTCTGCGACCCGGAGATCGCCGCCGACGTGGCGGTGTCGGCGGAGTGGCGGGTGCCCGACGGCAGCGTCTCGGCGCTCGCGCGCGCGCTGCGGGAGGCGGTCGCCGCTCTCGCCGCCGATCCCGAAGCGCATCGGGTGGCCGAACCCGAGGCCCGCGGCTTCCTGCAGTCGGCGCAGACCGAGGTGCTGCTCGGCGTCTACGAGCGCGCGCTCGCGGACGGATAGCGTCCGCAGCCCGTCGGGTCGGCCGGTCGTTTCGCGACGGCGCGGGCGGGCGGGCGTTTCACCGCCGTTTCGATTCCGAGAATTTCTCATCACGGGGCTTCCCTCCGTCGTCTTCGCGCGATAGCATCGTGGGCAGTCGGTCATTTGGTCAGACCAACTGACAGGCTGTTCATTCGGCTCCAGGTCGGAATGAGCACTGAACACTCAACGATGAGCATGAAGGAGAAAATGGTGTCTGTTTCGTACGAAGCCCGTGTAGCTGAGCTCGGTCTCGATATTCCCGATTACACCAGCGGGGGCTATCACGGCACCTACTACGGCACGATGAAGGCGTTCCACAAGACCGGCAACCTGCTGTTCCTCTCGGGCCACGTCGAAGACGAGCTCGGCAAGAACGGACAGCCGATCCACCCGGGTCGCCTGGGCGCGGAGGTCACCGTCGAGCAGGGGTACGAGGCCGCGCGCCGCACGGCGCTCAACTGCCTCGGCACCATGCGTCTCGCACTCGGCTCGCTCGATCGGGTGAAGTGCCTCGTGAACTCGCTGAACTTCGTCGTCGCGGCCCCCGATTTCGTCGACGTGAACCTGGTCTCCTGCGGAGCGACCGACCTCTTCCGGGACGTCTTCGGCGAGGAGGCCGGACTCGGCGGTCGGGCGACCATCGGTGTGACGTCGCTCGCGGCGAATCACTGCTTCGAAAACTGGATGACCATCGAAACCATCGATTGACGATAGAACGACGGGTGCAACGATCATGAGAAGCAAGAGAATCGCCGGTGTCGCGATCGTCGCGAGTGCGGCGCTGTTCGCGCTCGCGGCCTGTTCCTCGGGCGAGTCGGGCGGCGGGTCCGACGGCGCGTCCGAGGACGCGATCCCACTGGCCTACACCGCGACCCTCTCCGGAGATTTCGCGAGCTACGGCTTGGAGATGCGCGAGGGCATCGACCTCGCGATCGAGGAGATCAACGCGAACGGCGGCGTCCTGGAGCGGGACCTGACCACGGAGGTCGTGGACGACGAGGGCAAGCCGGCCAACGGTCCCGTCATCGCGCAGCAGTTCTGCGACGACGAGAGCATCCCGGCGGTTCTCGGCTTCAGCTTCTCCAGCGTTGCGCTGTCGGGGCTGCCGATCTACACCCAGTGCGGGCTGCCGATCGTCGCTTCGGCCGTGACGTCGCCCGAGCTGAGCGGCGCGAGCGACATCTTCTTCCGCACGGTGTTCACCGATGCCTACCAGGGGGCGGAGGCCGCCCGGTTCATCACGGAGCACCGGGGGGCGGAGAAGATCGCGGTCCTGTACCAGCAGGACGACTACGGCAAGGGCGTCGCAGACGCCTTCAGCGCCGTCTACGGCGTGCTCGGAATGGTCAACTTCGCCTTCGGCGAGATCTTCATGTTCGGC
>NZ_JAIVPF010000022.1:0-11332 GCF_053528595.1 Leucobacter sp.
CGCGAGCGCCCAGACCTCGATCCCGCTCGTGTAGAAGAGCGCGATGATGGTGATCGCGATGAGGTCGTCGACCACCGCGAGCGTGAGCAGGAACATGCGCAGGGCGGGCGGGATGCGGGGTGCGATGAGGCCGAGCACGGCGACGGCGAAGGCGATGTCCGTGGCGGTCGGGATCGCCCAGCCGTGCACATCGGGTGTGCCCGCCGTGCAGGCGACGTAGATGAGCGCGGGGACCGCGACACCGCCGAATGCCGCCGCGACCGGGACGATCGCGGTGGAGAAGCGGCGCAGCGCTCCCGATACGAACTCCCGTTTGAGCTCCAGTCCCACCATGAAGAAGAAGATCGCGAGGAGGCCGTCGGAGGCCCAGTGGCCGATGCTCAGATCGAGATGCAGGGACTCCGGGCCGATGCGGGTGTCCCGGAGCGAGAAGTATCCGTCGGCGAGCGGGCTGTTGGCCGCGGCGAAGCCGGCGAGCGCCGCCGCCATGACGAGGATGCCGCCCGGCAGCTCGGCGCGCAGCACCCGGCTGACGCGTGCGGCCTCCCGCTTGTTGACGAGTGCGAGGATGCGGCGGGGCCTGCTGCGCTGGGAGCGAGGGACGGGCATGGGGGCCTTTCGGGGTCGGCCGACTCGAATTGCCGACCAGACTTCCCGGCGCACCGTCGATCAGTCTAGCGCGTGCGCTGCTTCTTGCGCCGCTTCGCGAGCTCCCGCTCGGCCTCCTGCGCCGAGTCGAACTCGTCGTCCTGCTCCTGCATGGCGACGGTCGCGACCGCGAGGGCGAGGCCTGCGAGCCACACGCCCCAGATGAGGAGGCGCCGCCAGTCCTTGCGCATGGACTGCGTGCGGCGGGCCGTGCTGACGGCTCCCAGGGTCGCGCCGATGACGCCGGGATTGGTGACGTACTTGCCGATCGACATGCCGACAGCCTAGCGGGTGGACCACCGGCGGAGGAGGGGTGGAACCGCGGACCCGCATCGGCTATAGGGCCCCGCGCGAACCGCCGGAGCATGGGCGAGGGCTTAGACTGGAGCGCATGTCAGAGATCGATATGAAGCCGCGGAGCCGCGACGTCACCGATGGGATCGAGAAGGCCGCGGCGCGGGGCATGCTCCGCGCCGTCGGCATGGGCGACGAGGACTGGGACAAGCCCCAGATCGGCATCGCGAGCTCGTGGAACGAGATCACGCCGTGCAACCTCAGCCTCGACCGCCTCGCCCAGGGCGCCAAGGAGGGGGTGCACGCCGGCGGCGGGTACCCGCTGCAGTTCGGCACGATCTCGGTCTCCGACGGCATCTCGATGGGCCACGAGGGCATGCACTTCTCCCTCGTCTCCCGCGAGGTCATCGCCGACTCCGTCGAGACGGTGGTGATGGCCGAGCGCCTCGACGGCACGGTGGTGCTCGCCGGCTGCGACAAGTCGCTGCCCGGCATGCTCATGGCCGCCGCGCGACTCGACCTGGCCTCGGTCTTCCTCTACGCGGGATCGATCGCGCCCGGCTGGGTCAAGCTCTCCGACGGCACGGAGAAGCAGGTCACGATCATCGACGCCTTCGAAGCGGTCGGCGCGTGCGTGGCCGGCACGCTCAGCGAGGAGGATCTGAAGCGCGTCGAGTGCGCGATCGCCCCCGGCGAGGGCGCCTGCGGCGGCATGTACACCGCCAACACGATGGCCTGCGTGGCCGAGGCGCTCGGCATGAGCCTGCCGGGCTCGGCCGCGCCGCCCAGCGCCGACCGCCGCCGCGACTACTACGCCCACCGCTCCGGCGAGGCCGTGGTCAACCTGCTGCGCCAGGGCATCACCGCGCGCGACATCCTCACGAAGCAGGCCTTCGAGAACGCGATCACCGTCGCGATGGTGCTCGGCGGTTCGACGAACGCCGTGCTGCACCTGCTGGCCATCGCCCGCGAGGCCGAGGTCGAGCTCACGCTCGACGACTTCACCCGCATCGGCGCGAAGACGCCGCACCTGGCCGACATGAAGCCCTTCGGACAGTACGTGGCCGAGGACTTCGACCGCGTGGGCGGCATGCCCGTCATCATGAAGGCGCTGCTCGATGCGGGCCTGCTGCACGGCGACGCGCTCACCGTGACCGGCCGCACCGTGGCCGAGAACCTCGCCGACGTCGACTCGACGCTCGACGGCAAGGTCATCCGCAAGCTCGACGATCCCCTGCACGCCAACGGCGGCCTCACGATCCTCAGCGGAACGCTGGCGCCGGAGGGGGCGGTCGTGAAGACCGCTGGCTTCGACGCCGAGACCTTCGAGGGCCCCGCGCGGGTGTTCGAGCGGGAGCGCGCGGCCATGGACGCCCTCGAGGAGGGGCGGATCCAGAAGGGCGACATCGTGGTGATCCGCTACGAGGGCCCGAAGGGCGGGCCGGGGATGCGCGAGATGCTCGCGATCACCGCGGCCATCAAGGGCGCGGGGCTCGGAAAAGATGTACTACTATTGACGGACGGACGATTCTCGGGCGGCACAACCGGCCTCTGCATCGGCCACATCGCACCCGAGGCGACGGACGGCGGTCCGATCGCCCTGGTCCGCGACGGAGACCTGATTCGGGTCGATATCGTCGCACGAACGCTCGATCTGCTGGTAGATCCCGCTGAGCTCGAGGCCCGACGAGAAAGCTGGGCCCCGCTTCCCCCGCGATACACGCGCGGTGTTCTGGCGAAGTACGCGAAGCTCGTGCGCTCGGCCTCGGAAGGGGCCGTCACCGGCTAGTCCTCACGCGGTCCGGACCGGCCGGATCTCTCGCTGCCGCGAGGATCCGGGCCGGCGCCGCATCCGCCCGGGCTTCTCCGCGAATCGTCGGGATCCCGCCGCCATCGCCCGAAACCTCTACTGAGAAAGCAAGCAATGACCTCGGATTCGAGTGCAATTCCCTCACCAGCCACCGCGGCTCCGCGCGGCGAACGGATGACCGGCGCCCAGGCGGTCGTGCGCAGCCTCGAGGCGCTCGGCGTCAGCGACGTCTTCGGCCTGCCGGGCGGCGCCGTGCTGCCCCTCTACGACACCCTCATGGACGCGACCGAGCTGCGCCACGTGCTGGTACGCCACGAGCAGGGCGGCGGTCACGCCGCCGAAGGCTTCGCGGCGGCCGGCGGCAAGGTCGGCGTCTGCATCGCCACCTCGGGCCCGGGCGCCACGAACCTCGTCACGGCGATCGCCGACGCCTACATGGACTCCGTGCCGCTGCTCGCGATCACCGGACAGGTGTTCTCGCACCTCATGGGCACTGACGCCTTCCAGGAGGCGGACATCGTGGGCATCACCATGCCCATCACCAAGCACTCCTTCCTCGTGAAGCGTCCCGAGGAGGTGCCCGGTGCCATCGCCGCGGCCTACCACCTCGCATCGACCGGTCGCCCGGGCCCCGTGCTCGTCGACATCACGAAGGACGCGCAGGAGGGCGAGTTCGACTTCGTGTGGGATCCCCGCGTGGAGCTCGCGGGCTACCGGCCCATCACCAAGGCCAACAGCAAGCAGATCCAGGCCGCGGCCGATCTCATCGCGACCGCCGAACGCCCGGTGTTCTACGTGGGCGGCGGCGTGGGGCGCGCCGGCGCCTCCGAGGAGCTGCTGCAGCTCGCCGAGCTCGTGGGCGCGCCCGTCGTGACCACGCTCATGGCGCGGGGCGTGTTCCCGGACTCGCACCCGCAGCACCTCGGCATGCCCGGCATGCACGGCACGGTCCCCGCGGTGCTCGCGCTGCAGGAGTCCGACCTGCTCATCACGCTGGGCGCGCGCTTCGACGACCGGGTGACGGGCAAGGCCGCGCTCTTCGCACCCGACGCGAAGGTGATCCACGCCGACATCGACCCCGCCGAGATCGGCAAGATCCGCCCGGCCGATGTGCCCATCGTGGGTGACGCCGCCGACGTGATCTCCGATCTCATCGCCGCGGTGTCCACCGCCAAGCTCGGCCGGGAGTTCGCCGACATCACGCCCTGGTGGGATCGCCTGCGCCTGCTGCAGGAGAAGTTCCCGCTCGGCTACCAGGAGACCACCGACGGCCTGCTCTCGCCGCAGTACGTGATCCAGCGCATCGGCGAGCTCACCGGACCCGAGGGCGTGTACGCCGCGGGTGTGGGGCAGCACCAGATGTGGGCCGCCCAGTTCATCAAGTACGAGCGCCCCAACGCGTGGCTCAACTCCGGCGGCGCCGGCACCATGGGCTACGCGGTGCCCGCCGCGATGGGCGCCAAGGTGGCCGAGCCCGAGCGCACGGTGTGGGCGATCGACGGCGACGGCTGCTTCCAGATGACCAATCAGGAGCTCGCCACCTGCGTGGTGAACGACATCCCCATCAAGGTGGCGGTGATCAACAACTCCTCGCTGGGCATGGTGCGCCAGTGGCAGACCCTCATCTACGACGGCCGCTACTCCAACACCGAGCTCAACACCGGTCACGGCTCGCAGCGCGTACCCGACTTCGTGAAGCTGGGGGAGGCCTACGGCTGCCTCTCGCTGCGCGTGGAGCGCGAGGACCAGGTCGACGACGCGATCAAGCTGGCGCTCGAGACCAACGACCGCCCCGTCGTCATCGACTTCGTGGTGAGCGCCGACGCGATGGTCTGGCCCATGGTGCGCCAGGGCACCTCCAACAGCGATATCCAGTACGCCCTCGAGCACAGCCCCGAGTGGGGGGAGGAGTAATCATGAGCCGCCACGTACTCAGCCTCCTCGTCGAGGACAAGCCGGGTCTGCTGACCCGCGTCGCCGGGCTCTTCGCCCGCCGCGGCTTCAACATCGAGTCGCTCGCCGTGGGGCCGACCGAGATGCGGGGACTGTCGCGCATCACGGTGGTCGTCGACGAGGACGAGGTGCTGCTCGAGCAGGTCACCAAGCAGCTCAACAAGCTCGTCAACGTGATCAAGATCGTCGAGCTCGACGAGTCCACCTCGGTGCAGCGCGAGCACGTGCTCATCAAGGTGCGCGCGGACAATCAGTCGCGCTCCCACGTGCTCGAGGCCGTCACGCTCTTCCGCGCCCGCGTGGTGGATGTCGTGCCCGATGCGCTCACCATCGAGGTGACTGGCGACAGCGGCAAGATCGACGCCTTCCTCAAGGTGCTCGACCAGTACGGCATCAAGGAGATCGCGCAGTCCGGCCTCATCGCCATGGGGCGCGGATCCAAGTCGATCACCGAGCGCGTCTTCAAGAACTGACACCGCCCGAAGGGCAGTGTCATCCTGCGCGAGCGAAGCGAGTCGCAGGATCTCGATCCCTCGACCACAACTGAACACGAGCCGTCATCCTGCGGCCGCGGAGCGGATCGCGGGATCTCGATCTTCAATATCAACCGAACACCCACCAGACTGGATTCTGCGACTTCGCGCAGAATGACGTTTCAGAACCGCACAACATAAGGAGAACCCAGTGGCAGAGATGTACTACGACGCCGACGCCGACCTCTCGATCATCCAGGGCAAGAAGGTGGCCGTCGTGGGCTACGGCTCGCAGGGACACGCGCACGCCATGAACCTGCGCGACTCGGGTGTCGAGGTCGTCATCGCCCTCAAGGAGGGCTCGAAGTCGATCCAGAAGGCCGAGGAGGCGGGCTTCGAGGTCAAGACCGTGGCCGACGCCGCCGAGTGGGCAGACCTCATCATGATCCTCGCGCCGGACCAGCACCAGCGCGCGATCTACAGCGAGTCGATCAAGGACAAGCTGACCCCGGGCAAGACCCTCGCCTTCGCCCACGGCTTCAACATCCGCTTCGGCTACATCGAGGCGCCCGAGGGCGTCGACGTGATCCTCGTCGCTCCCAAGGCGCCCGGTCACACCGTGCGCCGCGAGTTCGAGGCCGGCCGCGGCATCCCCGACATCATCGCCGTCGAGGTCGACGCCACCGGCACCGCCTGGGAGACCGCCAAGTCGTACGCCAAGGCCATCGGCGGCACCCGCGCCGGCGTCATCAAGACCACCTTCACCGAGGAGACCGAGACCGACCTCTTCGGCGAGCAGGCCGTGCTCTGCGGCGGCACCTCGCAGCTCGTGCAGTACGGCTTCGAGACGCTGACCGAGGCCGGCTACCAGCCCGAGATCGCCTACTTCGAGGTGCTCCACGAGCTCAAGCTCATCGTCGACCTCATGTGGGAGGGCGGCATCGCCAAGCAGCGCTGGTCGGTCTCCGACACCGCGGAGTACGGCGACTACGTGTCGGGCCCGCGCGTCATCGACCCGAGCGTCAAGGAGAACATGCAGGCCGTGCTCGCCGACATCCAGTCGGGCGCGTTCGCCAAGCGCTTCATCGAGGATCAGGACAACGGCGGCAAGGAGTTCATCGAGCTCCGCACCAAGGCCGAGCAGCACCCGATCGAGAAGACCGGCGTCGAGCTGCGCAAGCTCTTCGCGTGGAAGCAGTCCGACGACGACTACACCGACGGCAGCGCCGCCCGCTGAAGCCAGCCCGTCGGTGGGGCCGTCGGCGTAGTCGGGAGGTCTGCGTCTGCTGCTGCAGACCGCGAGCGGTCTGCACGAACCGACGGCAGCGCCGCGCGCTGAAGCGGCCCGCGGGAGCGCCCGTTCATCGAGCTTGTCGAGATGAGCGGGCGCTTTCGCGTCCCGTGGCGCAGTGCCCGGACGGCCGGCGGGATCACTCCTCGAGCCGCAGGCGGTAGCCCATCCCCGGCTCCGTGATGAGGTAGCGGGGAGAGGCGGGATCCGGCTCCAGCTTCTTGCGCAGCTGGGAGAGGTACAGCCGCAGGTAGCCGGTGTCGCGCACGTGCTCCGTGCCCCAGATGTGGGTGAGCAGCGTGTGCCTGGTGACGAGCCTGCCCGCGTTGCGGATCAGCAGCTCGAGCACCTGCCACTCGGTGGGGGTCAGCCGGATCGGCCGGGCGCTTCCGCCCGAATGGTCGATCGCGGTGCGGGAGGCGAGGTCCACGGTGACGCCGTCGAGGCGCACGACGGGGCTCGGCTGCTCCCGCGGCAGGCGCCGGGTCAGTGCGCGGATGCGGGCGAGCAGCTCCTCGACCGAGAAGGGCTTGGTGACGTAGTCGTCGCCGCCGGCATCGAGCGCCTCGACCTTGTCCGCCGCGTCGGCGCGGCCGGAGACCACGAGGATCGGGGCCTCCGACCAGCCGCGGATGCCCTGGATGACCTCGATGCCGTCGAATTCCGGCATGCCGAGGTCGAGCAGATAGAGGTCCGGCCGGTGGGCGACCGCAGCGGTGATCGCCTCCGCCCCGTCGGCCGCGGTGATCACCTCGTACCCCATGGCCGTGAGGGTGATGCGCAGCGCCCTGAGCAGCTGCGGGTCGTCGTCGGCGATGAGGATCTTCACGGCGTCTCCTCCTGCGGCGCGGAGTCCGCCGGCGCGCGGCGCGGTGCTGGATCCGGCGGTGGGTCCTGTGCGGCGCTCGCGCCCTCCGTTCCCGCAGCCCCCGGGGCGGTGCGCGCCGTCTCGGCGTGCGCCAGCAATCCGATCACCATCGTCAGACCGCCCTCCGGGGTCTCCTCGGGCCGCAGGGTGCCGCGCATGCCCTCCACGAAGCCGCGCGAGAGCGCGAGCCCGAGACCGAGGCCGGCGCTGTTGTCGGTGTCCCCGAGCCGCTGGAAGGGGACGAACACGTCGTCGCGGCGCTCGGGCGGGATCCCGGGGCCGCGGTCGATGATCCGGATCTCGACGCGGTCTCCGGTCGTGCGCGTGGCGATGCGCACCCGGGACCCCGGGGGAGCGTGCCGCTGCGCATTGGCCAGGAGGTTCACGAGCGCGCGCTGCAGGAGCACGGGGTCGGCGAGGGCCCGCGCGGCCCCGTGCCGGAGATCGAGCTCGACCTCTCCGGGGCCGAGCCCCAGCTCGTCGAGCGCGGGGACGACGGCCTCGGCCGGGTCGACGGGAACCGTGGTGATCGTGAGCACCCCGGCCTGCACGCGGCTGACGTCGAGGAGATCGGTCACGAGCGCGGACAGCGCGCGCAGGCTCTCGTCGGCGGTTTCCAGCAGCTCATCGGTGTCCTCGGGGGAGAGCGATCCCGCGGCGCTGCGCAGCCCGCCGACCGCGGTCGTCGCCGCGGCGAGGGGGCGGCGCAGGTCGTGGCTGAGCGCCGAGAGCAGGGCGCCCCGCACCCGGTCGGAGGCGGCGATGGGCTCGATCTCGCTGGCGGTCTCCTCGAGACTCCGGCGCTGCAGCGCCGCGGCCAGCTGTGCGGTGATGGCCGCGAGCAGGCGCCGCTCCGGCGCGGCGAGGGCGGGTCCGGCGAGCTCGAGCACGGCGCCGTCGGCCACCGGCGCGCGCCAGGTGCGGCCGACGGCCGGCGGCTCGCCCGATTCGGCGACGACCGCGCCGTTCTCCACCAGTCGCAGCCCGGTCAGCGAGAAGGCCTCGCGGGTCCGGTCGACGAGCGCCTGCACGGCGTCCTCTCCGCGCAGCACGCTCTCGGCCACGGCCTGCAGCAGTTCGGCCTCTGCGGCCGCGCGACGGGCCGCGTGGGTCTGGCGGGCGGCGCGATCCACCACGAAGCTGACGAGCGCGGCGATCGAGACGTGCAGCAGCAGGGCGAGCAGATGGCGCGGGTCGGCGATGTCCACCGCGTGCCGGGGCTCGATGAAGAGGAGGTCGATCGTGAACCCGGAGAGCACCGCCGCGAACAGAGCCGGCCAGATGCCGCCGACGAGTGCGACGATCACGACGAGCAGCTGGTAGCTGAGCACCTCCGTGGTGATCGCGTCCGGGGTGTGGAAGGCCCGCAGGGGCCACGTCAGCAGCGGGCCGCCGGCGAGGGCGAGCGCGAACCCCGCGATCCGCCGCCTCCCGGTGAGGCCGCCGTGGAACGCGGGGAGCGCGACCGGGCTGCGATCGCGGCCGGTCGGCGGGCCGAGCGGCGGCTCCGATCCGGTCATGTCGGTGCTCCCTCCGGTGGTCCTGCAGTCAAGGGTATGAGGTGCGGCCCGCCGCTGTCCGCATTGGCGGCCCGCGACCTCCGCTATGCCACGTGCACCCACGGTCGGCGCGTGCTGTCGGCCTCCGCCTCCCGGAGCACCTCGCGGGTCATGGGGGCGATCTCGCCCTCCCCGAAGAGGAGGAAGCGCAGCAGATTCGTGAGGGGGTTGCCCTCCGTCCAGCGGAAGTACACGTGCGGCGTGCAGCCCAGCTCGTCGCGCAGGTGCAGCGTCACCGCCGCGATCCCGTTCGGCACCGTGCTGCCCCGCGCCGTGAGCACCCGGAAGCCGTCCCGCTCCACGCCTCGCACCAGCAGCTCGTCCTCGAAGTCGGAGCTGTCGGAGATCTCGATCTCGATGAAGAGCACGTCGTCGTCGGGCAGGCGGTGCGCGAGGCGCGCGTGGAGCAGCTTCTGCCGGTAGCGTTCCGCGCTCAGATCGTCCGGCTGGTGCGCGATGAGCCGCACGGGGCCGTCCGGAAGCCGATCGAGGAGGGATTCGGCCGCCGGATCGAGGCGCACCGAGCTCGCCCGCAGCTCCGTGGACCGCGCGATCCGCGAGACGAAGCTCACCAGGAGGATGCCGAGCACGAAACAGGCGGCGATCTTGATGCCGTCCGGGCGCTCGACGATGTTCGCCACGGTCGTGTAGAGGAACACCGCGGTCACGATCCCGAACCCGATCGTCGCGCCCCGCTCCCGCCGGCGGTGAGCGGCGAGGGCCACCGCGATCGCCGCGGAGGTGATGAGCACGAGCACTCCGGTGGCGTAGGCGCCGCCCTGCGCGTCGACGCTCGCCTCGAACAGGACGGTGATCAGGAACGCGATCGCGGTGAAGACCAGTACCAGGGGGCGCGTGGCCCTGGCCCACGCCGGGGCCATGCCGTAGCGGGGCAGATAGCGGGGCACGAGGTTGAGCAGGCCGGCCATCGCCGAGGCGCCCGCGAACCACAGGATCGCGATCGTCACGAGGTCGTACGCGGTGCCGAAGCCCTCGCCGAGGTACGCGTGCGCGAGGTACGCGAGGGCGCGGCCGTTGGCGGCTCCGCCCTCCTGGAACTCCTCGGCGGGGATCAGCGTCACGGTGGTGAACGACGAGGCGATGAGGAAGCCGCTCATGATGAGCGCGGAGGTGGTGAGCAGGCGCCTGGCGCCCCGGATCCGTCCCTCGGGTCGTTCCTCGGTGTCGTTCGCGTCGCCGCGGATCTGCGGCATCACGGCAACGCCGGTCTCGAAGCCCGAGAGGCCCAGCGCGAGCTTCGGGAACACGAGGAGCGCGATCGCCACGGCGAACAACGGGTCGCCGTGCTGCGTGGTGAGCGTCGCCCACCAGTCGTCGACGATGCTCGGGGCGGCGATGAGCCGGGCCAGCGCGACGGCGACCACCACGAGGTTGAGCGTCAGGAACGCCGCCACGAGCATGGTCGCCAGCCGGATGGCCTCGCGGAAGCCGCGCAGGAAGACGACGCCGAGCCCGGCGAGCAGCGCGAGGGTGATGACCACCTCCTGTCCGTGGAGGACCTCGGGCGCGAGCGGGTTCTCCACGAGGTGCGCGGTGGCGTCGGCCGCCGAGAGCGTCATGGTGATCATGAAATCGGTCGCGGCGAAGCCCAGCAGGGCCAGCACGGCGAGCTTGCCGCCCCAGCGCGGGAGCAGCCGCGCGAGCATGGCGATCGAACCGGTGCCGTGCGGGCTCTCCCGGGCGACGCGCCGGTAGACGGGGAGGGCCCCGGCGAGTGTGACGAGCACGAGCACGAGGGTGGCGATCGGTGCGATCGCGCCGGCCGCGAGCGCCGCGATGGCGGGCTGGTATCCGAGCGTGGAGAAGTAGTCGACGCCGGTCAGGCACATGACCCGGAGCCAGTGCGCGCGACGGTGCCCTTCCGGGCGGCCGTGCGGCCCCGTCTGGCGGCCGGGCGCCTCGGCGGTCTCCGCGAGCAGCCAGCGTCCGAGGGATCGCCGCCGCTCGGATCCGTCGTCCTCCTGCGACCCGAGCTCGAGGGATGAGCGCGCCGCTGCCGGGGGAGCGGCCGCCGGTGCGTCGGTGGGGTCGGGCATGGGGTACTCCGTTCGGGACAGGGCCGCGGATGCGAGCGGCGCAGCATCCATCGAACGCCGCTCCGGGCGCCGCTGCGGCGATCCTTACGGTTTCCATACGGGAATCCCCCTGGCGCTGACGGAACCCATACGGGGATGCGCGTGCGGCCGCGGCCGGCGTCGCGGCCGGTGCGGTCTCCGGCGCCGCGGAGGCTTCGGCCGGCGCGGTATTCAGTGTTGCTCAGTACCGCTAGTCGGTGTTACTGTGTAGTGGTAGTCAGTGTCATTGAGTAGTGGGGGTGGGCTCGTGGGCCGGCAGATGACCGAGATGCTCAAGGGGGTGCTCGAGGGGATCGTCCTGGCGATCATCGCCGCGCGCCCCGCGTACGGCTACGAGATC
>NZ_JAIVPF010000023.1:0-7750 GCF_053528595.1 Leucobacter sp.
CGAGGACTGGTGGCGGCCGCAGAAGGCCGCGACCGAGGCGAAGTACCGCGAGCTGGGGAGGTAGGCATGGCGGCGAAGGAGCTCGCGATCCGCGAGACGACGATCCCCGGGCTCCTGCTCGTGGACCTCCCCGTGCACGGGGATCGCCGGGGCTGGTTCAAGGAGAACTGGCAGCGGGAGAAGATGGTCGCGCTGGGGCTCCCCGACTTCGGGCCGGTGCAGAACAACATCTCGTTCAACGACCTCCGCGGGGCGACCCGCGGCATCCACGCCGAGCCGTGGGACAAGTACGTGTCGGTGGCGACGGGGCGCATCTTCGGGGCGTGGGTGGATCTGCGCGAGGGGCCCGCCTTCGGCGCGGTGTTCACGGCCGAGCTCGATCCCTCGACGGCGGTCTTCGTGCCGCGCGGCGTCGGCAACGCCTACCAGACTCTGGAGGACGGCACTGCGTACGTCTACCTGGTGAACGAGCACTGGACCGCCGAGGCCCAGGGCGAGTACACCTTCCTGAACCTCGCCGACGAGACCGCCGGGATCGAGTGGCCGATCCCGCTCGAGCGGGCCGAGCGATCCGAGAAGGATCTGGCGCACCCGCGTCTCGCGGAGGTGACGCCCATGCGGCCGAGGCGCACGCTCGTCATCGGCGCGAACGGGAAGCTCGGGCGGGCGCTGCGGACGGCGCTGCCGCAGGCGGACTTCGCCGACCGCTCGTGCATCGACCTGTTCAACGAGGAGACCCTCGACCGCGTGCGCTGGAGCGAGTACGACACCGTCGTCAACGCCGCGGCGTACACGGCGGTCGACGCGGCCGAGACCGCCGAGGGCCGCGCCGACTGCTGGGATGCGAACGTGACCGGCGTCGCGCGCCTCGCCGGCCACGCCGCAGCGCACGGCCTCACCCTGGTGCACGTGTCGAGCGACTACGTGTTCGACGGGGCGAAGCGCAGCGCGTACGTCGAGGGAGATCCGATCGCGCCGCTCGGCGTCTACGGGCAGACCAAGGCCGCGGGCGACGCGATCGTCGGCACGCTGTCGCGCCACTACATCGTGCGCACCAGCTGGGTGGTCGGCGACGGCGACAACTTCGTGCGCACCATGGCCGCCCTCGCCGAACGCGGCGTCGATCCCTCGGTGGTCGACGACCAGGTCGGCCGCCTCAGCTTCACCGACGACATCGCGGCGGGCATCGTGCACCTCCTGCAGCAGCGGCCCGAGTACGGCGTCTACCACCTCAGCAACGAGGGGCGCGCCACCTCGTGGGCGGACGTCGCCCGCCGCGTGTTCGAGCTCCTCGGCCACGATCCCGGCCGGGTGAGGGGGGTCGGCACGGCCGAGTACTCCGCGGGCAGGCCGGCGGCGCCCCGCCCCCGCAACAGCCTGCTCTCGCTCGAGAAGATGGCCGGGACGGGATTCGTCCCGCGCGACGCCGACCGCGCGCTGGCCGAGTACCTGGACGCCTCGGGCGGTTCCCCGCGGGAGACGGGGCCGCCCGGGTGAGCGCATCGGGGCCTATTGAATGGCAAGCTCATCGATTACGCTGTGGTTCATGCTCCACTGATCGCATCGCTCCCACTCCTTCCAGAAAGTCCGGTCATCGTGTCTGCAACAGTACGGATCCTCGGTACGCACGGTGTTCCCGCTGCGTACGGCGGCTTCGAGACCGCTGCGGAGAACGTCGGGCTGTACCTGCGCGACCAGGGATGGAACGTCATCGTCTACTGCCAGGTGCCGGGGCGGGGTGAGACGGAGATCGACGAGTGGAACGGGTTGCGGAGAGTCAGGATCCACGAGCCCCGCGAGGGGTGGCGGGGCACCGCGTCGTTCGACCTCACGTCGATCCGGCACGCCATGTCGGCGCACGAACCCGGCGACGTGTGGCTCACCTTCGGCTACAACACCGGGGTGTTCGACATCGTGCCGCGCCTCCGCCGCATCCCCAACGTCATCAACATGGACGGCATGGAGTGGACCCGCAGGCGCTGGGGCCTGCTCAAACAGGGCATCCTGCTCGCGAACGAGCGGCTCGCGGGCTGGGTCGGCGACGTGCTCATCGCCGACCACCCCGTCATCGCGACCTATCTGCGCCGGCACTTCGGACGCCGGCGCGTGCAGACCATCACCTACGGGGCGCACGAGGTCGCGGAGGCCGCGACGGCTCCGGTCGAGGAGCTCGGCCTGACGCCGGGGAGCTACGCCATCGTGGTCTGCCGCCCGATCCCGGAGAACTCGGTGCTCGAGATCGTGACGGCCTGGTCGAGCCGGAGACGCGGCGTGCCGCTCGTCGTCGTCGGCCCCTTCGGGGACGACGATCCCTACCACGTCGCGGTCAGGGCCGCCGCGTCGGACGAGGTGGTCTTCCCCGGCGCGATCTTCGAACCGGAGCGTATCCGGGCGCTCCGATTCCACGCGGCGCTCTACCTGCACGGCCACACCGTCGGCGGCACGAACCCCTCGCTCGTCGAGGCGATGGCCGCGGGCAACCCGGTGATCGCTCACGACAACGCCTACAACACCTGGGTGGCGGGGCCGGCGAACGCGTACTTCACCGGCGCCGACGACCTCGGGCCGCTGCTCGGCGACGTGCTCGGCGACGACGAGCGGCTGCGCGCCATGGGCGATGCGAGCCGCGCGCGTTTCCACGACGAGTTCACGTGGGCGAGGATCGGCGGAGAATACGAGCGCGCGCTGCGCACGGCGCTCGCGCGCCGGCCCGTGCGCGAGGCGCAGGCGAAGGGAGCCGGCTCATGATCGACGTCGCCGTGGTGGGACTCGGGAAGATGGGGCTGTCCCACCTCTCGATGATCGGAGCGCACCCCGATGTCAACCTCGTCGGCGTGTGCGACGCGACCGGCTATCTGCTCGACATCCTCGCGAAGTACACCGGCGTGAAGACGTACAAGGACCTCACCAGGATGCTCGACGAGGCCGAGCCCCAGGCCCTCATCATCGCCACGCCCACGCATCTCCACGCCGGGATGATCCGCACCGCCCTGGAGCGCGGGATCCACGTGTTCTGCGAGAAGCCCCTGGTGATCGACCCCGCCGACGGCGTGGAGCTCGTCGAACTGGCCGCCGCTCGAGGCGCGGTCACGCAGGTGGGCTACCACAACCGGTTCGTCGGCGCCTTCCGCGAGGTCAAGCGCCTGCTGGAGCTCGACGCCATCGGGCCGGTCAACACCGCGCTGGCGGAGGCGTACGGACCCGTCGTGCTCAAACCCGCCGGGCGCACCTGGCGCAGCCAGCGGGCGACCGGCGGGGGATGCCTGTACGACTACGCGGCGCACCCGCTCAACCTGCTCACCTGGTACATCGGCCAGCCGGAGTCGGTGAGCGGCAGCCAGCTCACGAGCATCTTCTCCGCGCAGATCGACGACGCGGTGGCCAGCACCCTGCACTACCCCGGGGGCACCGCCCAGATCATCTCCAACTGGTCGGACGAGTCGCAGCGCAAGATGACCACCAAGATCACGCTGTGGGGCACTCACGGCCGCATCTACGCCGATCGCCAGGAGATCCAGGTCTACCTGCGCGACACGGCGCCCATCCCCGAGGGCTACCGAGCGGGCTGGAACGTGCGCTACACCACCGATCTGACCGAGGCGCCGTGGTTCTACCTGCGGGGCGAGGAGTACAGCGCCCAGCTGGACGCCTTCGTGCAGCGGGTGCGGTCCCGTCAGGTCGCCGGCACGAACGACTTCGCCTCCGCCGCCGTCACGGACCGGGTGATCTCGATGATCAGCGAGGACGCGGCGCGGGAGGATGCGCGCCTGCGCACGGAGGATGCGGCCGATGCGGCCGTCCCGCCCCGACGCGGGCGGATCGCGTCGGCGCTCAGCGCGCTGCGAGGAGGAGAGCGACGATGACCGCACGCACCATGGACCGTCTGCTCTTCGGCGACAACCAGTTCTTCGGCGTCAATCACATGTCGGAGGAGAAGGCCCGCGCGCAGCAGATGCGCTTCCAGGACCTCGACGCCATCATGCGCGTGATCGACAGCGCCTACGACGAGGGGGTGCGCACCTTCATGTGCACGACCCACGACCGCATCGCCGAGGTCGCCGACCGGGTGCGCGCGGCACCCGAGCGGTACGCGGACCTGAAGTTCTTCCCGTGCATGCCGTACGCGCACAAGTACGCCAACGCGGTCACCGACGAGGGCTTCCTCGGCGCGATACGCCGGTTCCTGCCGGACGAGGGCCTGCTCGACAGCATCGCGAGGGGAACGTCCTCGTTCGCGAGGAAGGACATCGAGGGCGTCACCACCCTGCTCATCGACGCGGAGCTCAAGATGTTCTCCGGCCTGCCGACCCCGGTGATCTGGCTGCAGAACGTCGTCGTCGACCTGCTCTCGGGGCTGGGGTTCACGGACGCCCTGCGGATCTTCGCCGATCACGTGCGCCGGCGCTACGGCGCGGAGCCCGGCTTCATCACGATGAATCTGCCGCGGCTGCTCGACGACCTCGACCGGGCGGGCGTGGAGAATCCCATCGTGTGCTCGAACATCAACAAGATCGGCTTCCGCATGTCCGGCGGCGTCGAGGGCTACCTGGAGGCCATGGCGGCGCGCCCGTTCCGAGCCGTCGCGATGTCGGTGTTCGCGAGCGGCGCGATCCCGCCCCGCGACGCCATCGAGTGGGTCTGCGGCCTCCCGAACCTGGAGTCGATCGTGTTCGGCGCCTCGAGCCGGGCGAACATCGCTTCGACGGTGAGCCTCGTCGACGAGTACTGGCAGTCGAGCCCCGCCCGGTGAGCATGCCGACCGCAGCCGGCGCGGCCGCACCGACCGTGCTCATCGCGAATCCGTCGGCGGACCTGTACGGCTCGGACCGGATGGCGCTCGAGACGGCCCGCGGCCTGATCGCCCACGGCTATCGTGTCGTCGTCACCTGCTCCATCGACGGCCCCCTCGTGCCGGCGATGCGGGAGCTCGGCGCCGACGTGCGCGTGCTCGCCGCGCCCGTCGTGCGCAAGAGCATGCTGCGCCCGCGCGGCCTGCTCGAGCTGATCGCGCAGATCGCGACCTCCCTCCCGCGAATGCGCCGCCTCATCCGCGAGGTCCGGCCGCAGTTCGTGCTCGCGAACACGGTGACCATCCCCTTCTGGACCGTCGCCGCCAGGCTGCGCCGGACTCCGGCGCTCGTCTACGTGCACGAGGCCGAGGCGTCGCTCAGGCCCGCCGCCCGAAGGCTCCTCACCGCGCCGCTGCGCCTGGCGGACGGGGTGATCTACAACTCCGAGACCAGCCGCCGGGTGTCGCCGGTGCCGGCACTCGAGAAGCGCCGGCGCACGCGCGTCGTCATCAACGGCGTGCCCGGGCCGGAGGGACTCGTCGGCCCGCGCAGCGAGCTCGCGCCGCCGCTGCGGGCGGTGTTCGTCGGGCGGCTCTCGCCCCGGAAGGGCCCCGATCTGCTCATCGACGCCGCCGGGCTCCTGCGCGACGAGGGCATCGACGTCGCGGTCGAGCTGGTGGGCGACGTCTTCCCGGGCTACGAGTGGTACGAGAGCGAGCTGCGGCGGCGCGCGACCGAGCTCGAGCTCGAGCACCGGATCGCGTTCGGCGGCTTCCAGCCGAGCGTGTGGGCGGCGCTGGCCAGAGCCGATGTCGCCGTCGTGCCCTCGCGATCCGACGAGTCGTTCGGCAACGTCGTCGTCGAGGCCGCGCTCAGCGGGCGCCCCGTCGTCGTCGCCGACCACTCGGGTCTGCGCGAGGCTTCGACCGGTCTCGCCGCGGCGATACGGGTGCCGATGGACGACGCAGCCGCCGTCGCCGCGGGGCTGCGTCGCGTGCGCGACGAGTGGCCGGCCCTGCGCGACGCCGCGCTGCAGGACGCCGAGTTCGCGCGCGCCCGCTACGATCCCGAGGGATTCCAGCGCCGCCTCGTCGACGCGGTGCGGCAGCTGGTCGGCCCGGGCACGGACACCCGCGCCCGGTAGAGCCCGCGCCCGGCAGGCCGTCGCGGGCGGCGCGACGGGGCCGCGGATCCTCCCTCGACCCGTCGAACGGGGCGGATCCGCGACCTCTCGTCCGGTCCCTACGGGACGACCGTCTGCGCCCGGAAGTCGTCGAAGAGCACGCTGTACGGCAGGGGCGTGAACCCGCCGCCGGTGTACGTCGAGATGCCGACGTGGCCGGCGGTCTGGAGCGCCGCGGTCGAGTCCGTGCCGCTCAGCTGCCAGTCGGCGGGCTCCGTCGTGCCCGCCACCCAGATCTTGCTGCGCAGCGTCGTCGGCGCCGTGCCGAAGACCTGCAGCCGCACGTTGTAGGTGGTGCTCGGCGCGAGCGTGAAGGCCGGCAGATCCCGCCACTGGATGACGGTCCCGCCGCGCGACAGCTGGGCCTGGACGGCGCCGTTCGAGCTGAACAGCCACCGGGCGCGGTAGTCCTCCGCGCCGACCACGCGGCCGAGCGCCGACACGTACATCCGCACGCTCGAGGTCGGCAGCGCGGCCACCCGGAACGAGGTCGTCAGGTCGGTGCTGTCGGAGACCGCCGAGTTGAGCGAGGCCGTGCGGGTCTGGCTCGCGGCCTGGGAGGTGAGGCGCGCGGTCCCATCCTCGATGCCGACGTTCGCCACCCCGGAGGTCTGCGTCCAGTTGCCGCCGGTCTGCGCGGCGCCGAGCGTTCCGACCGCGCGGTTGAAATCGTCGGCCGCGAAGATCGCGGGCCCCGGCGGTTCCGGTTCCTGCGGTGCGGTGACGGTCACGGATTCGCTGTGCGTCGCGGTGGCGCCGCCGTTGTCGGTGACGGTCAGCGTGACGGTGTAGCTGCCCGCGGTCGCGTAGGTGTGCGTCGCGGTGGCTCCGGTGCCGGCGGGTGTTCCGTCGCCCCAGTTCCAGGAGTAGGAGGCGATGGATCCGTCGGGATCGTTGGAGGCCGAGCCGTTGACGCTGACCTGGAGGTCGGCGGTCGTGGCGGTGAAGGCCGCCACCGGATCCTGGTTGGCCGGCGGTTCCGGCTCCTGCGGCGCACCGTCCGTCGAGCCCGCCCAGAAGTTGTCGAAGCGGGTCTGGAACGGCGTGTTCGTGACCGCGCCGCCGAGGTAGACGCCGAGCCCCACCTGCCCGGGAGCCTGCAGGGCCAGCGCGGAGTCGGTGGTCGTGGTCGTCCAGGTGCCGGGCTCCGCCGAGCCCAGCTTCCAGACCTTCATGCTCAGCTCGGTGGGCGACGTGCCCGTCGCCTCGCCCCGCAGCCGGATGGTGTCGCCGGCCGCCATGTTCACCGGGGTGACCACGTTCGTGAGCACCGTGCCGCCCCGGAGCAGCTGCGCGGTGACGCCGCCGTTCGCCGCGACGATGACCCGGGCCATGTACTCCTCCGAGCCGATCCGGCGCAGGTGCACCGTGCTGAAGGAGCTGCCGCCGACCGGCCGCTGCGGGAGTGCGATGTCGACCTCCACCGCGGTGTCGGTCGACGAGACGCCGGTGAGGTACGCGTAGCGCTGAGAGCCGCCCGCGGGCTGGATGAACTCGGCCTGCTGCCCGTTCACCCGGTAGTTCGCGGCGCTCTGCACCAGCGCCCACGCCCCGCCCTGATCGGCGGTGCCGAGCCCGGTCGCGAGGTTGCGGCCGAAGGCATCGCGAGCGTAGGTCACCGCGCCCACCGGGGCGCTCACCGAGACCGTCTGCTCCGTCTCGTCGGTCGCGCCCTCGTCGTCGGTGACCGTCAGCGTGACCGTGTAGGTCCCGTCCTCCGCGTAGGTGTGGGAGGCGGTGACGCCGGTGCCGTCCGGCGTGCCGTCGCCCCAGTCCC